>CAMLEL010000026.1 GCA_946478935.1 uncultured Armatimonadota bacterium | reverse complement strand
ACCTTCGTATTCAAACCGAAAAAGGCAATCCGCAGCCTCAACGATTCGCTCGACGTATCGCAGGGCGAGGGTTCGAATCGAGTCCCAAATGCGAACGTGGTGCTGAATTCCCTGCTTCCCGTTCTTGCGCGCAGTGGAGCTTATTCGCAAGTCAGTCTGAGCGGCGAGACGTACGGCGCGCACTCGATTTGCTTTGACTATTTCGCCAATGTCACCCTTACCGCGCAAAAGGCGCTCGGACTCTACTCATATCCGGAGTTGGCGGTGGCTGGATTCGGACGAGAAGGCGGTGGAGAAATCCAATTGGAAGTCGAACCGTCTGCACTTCAAGGAGTCGATTGGGCGAAGCGAGGTGAGATGATCGGGGCGAGGGCCGTGATCGCAATTGGTGAGTTGCCCATGACGGTCGCCCACCGGGGTTTGGCGCACCTCACCAATCTGGGCATCAACACCAAGGTTCCGCTGGAGATCGACATTGTTGGCGTTGACTCCAAGCGACCCGGCATCTGCGTCTCGGTTTGGGCTCAGTACGAACGGGGCATCGGAGGCGCCACCGCGATGGGAGCCAAAGGTATTCGCGTGGAGGCCGTCGCTCAGTCGGCATTCGAAGACGCCTTGGAATGGATTCAGTCCGACTGCACGGTTGACGCCTACCTTGCCGACCAACTGCTTCCCACTATGGTGGCTGCCGAAGGTGAGTCTGTCTTCACCGTTCCCCGGCTCACAAGACGTTTTCTCACCATCGTCTGGGTCATCAAGCAGTTTCTCCCCATCCACATTACCGTGAAGGGCGCTGAAGGGGAGCGTGGCGAGATCGTAGTCCGCAGGTAGCCTGTTTGGATGCGCAAAGCCGCCATCGACGTCGGTTCGAATTCGGTCCTACTTCTCGTAGCGGAAAAGGTTGATGGCAATTGGACGACCCTGCACGAGGACACCTCGGTAACGGCGCTCGGTGAAGGCACGAAAGCGACCGGGCTGCTCGGTCAAGCAGGGATCAGTTCAACCCTGGCCACCCTTGCCAAGTTCTATGACGCAGCAAGAAGTCATGGCGCAGTAGAGATCGTGGCGGGAGCAACGATGGCGGCCCGTATGGCAGCTAATACTCCTGACTTCCTGGCAGCCGCTGAAGCACAAGGAACACCGGTCTTCGTACTTTCAGGCAATGCGGAGGCCGAACTTGGCTTCCGATGCGTGGTGGATGATCCACTGTTCAATGGGGAAGAAAGGATCGCCGTCATCGACCCTGGTGGCCACAGTACCGAGTTGGTGACAGCGGAACGAACGGGTCAAGATTGGCACATCAGCTTCCGCCGCAGCTTTCCAGTCGGCACCTTGGGCCTTCGTTCGTCAATTTTTCCGAACGAGCGTGTCGGCGCGCTCGAGATCTTGCGAGGTGTTTCGTTTTTGGATGATTCCATAGGGATGGCATTCCGTCCCGGTAGCGTCGGGCGAGCCATTGTCCTCGGAGCGTCGGGAACGAACTTGGTATCCATCCGCGAGGCGCTCGCCCACTGGGATCCAGAACGGGTTCACGGAGCACGATTGGGATACGAAGAAGTGAGTCGAATGTTTGGCACTCTTGCACCCATGACGGATGCCGAACGCGCTGCGGTTCCGGGCATGGAGAAGGGGCGCGAAAGGACGATTCACCTTGGTGCGCTCATTCTGGAACGATTCATCCATGCCCTTCGCATGGATGAAGTCTCCGTCAGCGTCCGTGGGTGGCGACACGCCATCCTCGACGTGCCGGATCTTCAATTAACCTCGATGAAAGAGGAGTTTTCGAGTCCCTCAACGAAACGATAGATCGATGTTTTCGCATTTGTCTGGTCGAGACAAACTGGTCTTCGTTATTTGCTGTGCCTTTGGAGTCGCAGTCATCGCGTACGCTGCGAAGTCTTGGTCGAAGCCAGCACCGAAAGTCTCATTCGAGCGATTGGGAGAGGCGGCCAAGCCGACCGCTGAACCTACCAAGCCAAGTCAGGTGGTCGTCCATGTTGTAGGAGCCGTACGCAAACCCGGCGTCTACAAGCTTGCAGCCAATGCCCGGGTTCACGATGCAATCCGGTCGGCGGGTGGCGCCAAGCCGAACGCCGATCTCGAACCTTGGAATCTGGCTGCCCTGCTCCAGGACGGCACCCAAATCAACATCGCTTCCAAAGCGGTAGCCAAAGCGACCAAAACCAAAACCACCACGGCTGGAATTCGGCCCGCCGCTTTGTCTGGCAATCTGCCGGTGAAAGTCGAGGTACCGGAAGCGTATCGCGGTGGGCTGGTGGCCACTATCGCCGACCCAACAAAAGAGACGTCGACCGCTCCAAAGCGCTCCAGCGGAAAGAAGGCAGAGCCCGCACCCTCATCCATTTCTCTCAACACCGCGACCGCAGAACAGCTTCAAGCGCTCCCTGGAGTCGGACCTTCAACTGCTGAAAAGATCATTGCCTATCGAATGGAGCGTGGGGGGTTCTCTTCAATCGATGAACTCCTGGCAGTTAAGGGCATCGGTCCTAAAAAGCTGGATGCCATGCGAAAGTATGTAAGGCTTTAACGACCACCCAACCCACTCAATGTCACACCCTCAATGAAGTACTTCTGCGCGAAGAAGAACAGCGCGAGCACTGGCAGAATCGTCATGGTGGCAAACGCCATCAGCAATCCGGGTTCACCACTGCGATCACCGTGGAAGAGTTGTAGCGCATAACTCAACGGCATGTTCTCTGGCGAGTTGATATAGATCAGCGGACCCATGAAGTTGTTCCAGGCGCCCATAAAAGTCCAGATGGCGATCACAGCAAGCGCAGGCTTGATTTGAGGCATCATGATGCTCCAGAAAGCTCTCAAGTAGGAGCAACCGTCGATCTTGGCGGCATCCTCCAGTTCCATTGGAATACCCTTGAAGAATTGTCGCAGCAGGAACACGTTGAAGGCGCTGGCGAAGAACATCGGCACCCACAGCGGATAAAGTGTATCGATCCACCCTAGCCAACGGAAGATCAGAAACTGCGGCAACAGAGTCACTGCACCTGGAAGCATCATCGTTGCCAGAAGGATGCCGAAGAGCAGGTCCCGCCCGGGGAAAGACATCCGCGAAAAAGCGTAGGCGACGATCGAAGAACTCAGGATCGTCCCTACGACGCTCAAGATAACCAGAATGAGGGTGTTTTTGAGATACACCAATCCTGAATTCGTTTCTGGCGGAAGATAGTCGAGCGCCTCAGGATAGTTTTTCGTCAGTAGCCCTACGCTCCGGATCGGTTCCAATTGTCCTGGCTCAAACTCCCGCTCCTGCCCTTTGATCGATGCTGGAGTGAGCGCCTGAATCCTGTTGCCGCCGTTCTCCAATCGCTCTACCTCAAAGCCGGTGAAGCCAGCGCCATTCCAGGTCCCCGAATACAAAGGCGCTTGACGCGAAACCTCGGTCAGGGAGGACATGGGGCCCTCATACGTCGTGCCGCGAATCGACATCGGTGATTCAATGTCGAGCCGCACGGAACCGTCTGCTCGCTTCTCCGTAATGACGCCGCGAACCTTCTGGCCACGGTAAGAAACCTCGTAGAGGGGATTCCGCGGATTCTTGTAAGCGATCGTTTCTTGCACTCTGGGGATCCAAACGATGCCCTTGGCGTTCGCCATATCGCGATCTTCCTTGAAACTCGTGATGACAAGGAAAGCGAACGGAATGCCAAAAACGATAGAACCCGCGATTAACGCGAGTTGGTTGACGACCGACTTGGCAACCCCGCGGCTTTTTGCAGCTCTCCCCGCCGCAACCATTGCCGCCATCGCGGCAATCAGGCCGAGAACGATGGCCACGGTCGAGCGAAATGAAAATGGAATGCCTCCCCGGAGGATTTCTATCTTGTTGGCCGGATCTATGAAGTAGAGCACAACGAAAGCCACGAGCCCGATCACCCATAGCCCTGCTGCCTTGATTCGTTCCATCTGCTCTTCAGAATTGATCGCAAACCAGGCTTGGACCATCCGCAACAGCAGGAAGATCGCGCAGATCGATCCAAGCCAGGCAGAATACGGCATCACGAACCAAACCAAGGGCAGTACCACGGGCTCTTCGGGTCGCTTGTCCAGCGCCGCCGGAAGCCACGCCCCGACGAGAATGCCGACTGCACCTACAAGTGAGGAGATTGCGACGCTTCGAACCTGGCGATCTCGATCCAAGCTCGCTGGCCCCAAGGTCAGCTGCAGGATCGTGTACACGGCTTTGAAAGCTGCAATCCACCCCACCCAGGTAGCAATGGTTCCAACTGCATACAGGAGGCCAGCGGTCATTTATCCGCCTCATAGTGCACCCAACGAGGTGCGAGCTTGAATTGAATGAACGTCAACAAGACAATGATTCCAAAGACCATCCAGGCGATTGAGGAGGCCGAGCCCATCTTGAAAGTCTCGAAAGCGTTCCGAAAGAGGTAAAAGACCGGCGTCAGCATCGAATCATCCGGTCCCACTGGACCGTCCTTTGACGGCTTCATGATATACATCCGATCGAATTCCTGCATCGCCCCGATGAAGCCCATGACCATGTTGAAAAAGATAATCGGGCTCAGTTGGGGAAAGGTGATCGACCAGAAAAGTTGGCCGGGAGACGCCCCGTCGATGTTCGCTGCCTCATAAAGCGTATTTGAGACACCCTTAAGGCCGGCAAGCCAGAGCACCATTCCGCTTCCAGCCCCCCATACACCCATCAGAATCAACGCTGGCTTGGCCCAATCAGCGGACTGGAGCCATCCGGGCGGCGGAATGCTGAACCACTCCGTGACCGTCCGGATCCAGAAAGAGTTGATCAGACCCTTGTTTGCATCGGGCGTCAGCACCCAAGTCCAGAGCACAGCGCTCGCGACTCCAGGCACGATGGCCGGCATATAAAAGAATGTCCGATAGAACCGCATCCCGCGGGTCGCCGTGTTGAGCAGCAAGGCGATCGCGAGTCCAGTCGCAAGCGAGAGTGGCACGCCGACTCCTGCCAAGTAAATTGCATTCCCAAGGGCCTTTGACACGTTCGGCCAATCCACCCCGACGAGATCCTGATAATTCTTGGTTCCTACCCACCGAGCTTCGTTCAAGACGTCGTACTGGGTAAAGCTGAAGAACAGTGAGGCGATCATGGGTCCCAAAGTCAGCACAAGGAACCCGATGAGCCAGGGGGAAATGAACAGGTACGCCCACTTTGCCTCGCTCCGCGCCAACGTGCCGAGCCGCAATCGATAGAACCACACCAGAAACGCGAGTACCCCAACAACAACGATTCCGACTGCAATCTTGCCGGGCAGCGATAGATCGATCACTGGGTACCGATCGCGATTGAAGAATGCATCCAGATCCCGCTGTACCGCCGCTTGCCCTGCCAACAAAGCATCCTTTGGACTCGCCTTGTGATAGGCCGCCGTTTCAAACGCCTTGACATGCTCGTTCCACAGCGCTTGCCCGACAAACGTGGCAGGACGAACCTTTCCATACGGAGCCATGTCCATATGCATTTGGCAGGCATCCGCATACTTCTGCCCACCTGGCCGAAATCTGGTAAACGCCAGTTCGTTCGCTTCCTGACTGCCAATCTGTCTTGGCACAAACATCCGACCGCGCAGCTTTTCCCACTTCTGCTGCTCGGCCATCTCAATCATCCGGCCCTCGGTGCTCGTGGCGAACTTGATGTACTTCCAACCGTCTTCGATGTTTCGGGCGCCACGAGGAATTGCCAGACTGAATCCACCCATCCAGGTAACGAAGGTGTCCTTTTCCGCTGAAAATCGACCACGGCGATGAAAGCGATCATCGGGGACTGGCGCCGGGGCAACCCCAAAGTTAACGGCGGGGCCATACCGGGCCAAACTTGAAATGATCCAGTCGCCATCGATCTTCATGGCGACTTTTCCAATCAGGAATGCATCGTTCTCCTTGCCTAAAAATCCGGATTCGAAGGTCTTGGCTTTTTCATATCCTCCGATTTGGTCGTAACCTTCGACCATGAACTTCAATGCTTTTTCGGATTCCGGAGTGTAGAGCGTGCAGTTTCGACGCCCTGCGTCCATGAACTCCGCATTGTTTTGGAAGGCATACATGTACAGCCAGCTGTTTCCAAAGTTGGGGAGGAATCCGGCGCGTTTTAGAGTTCCGTCAGGGTTGGACTCCGTGAGTGCCTTGCCATATCTCAGCAGTTCCGACCAGGTTCTGGGTGGCCGTTCCGGATCCAATCCAGCAGCCCTCAACTCAGCCGCTTTTTCTCGGAATACGTCCTTGTTGTAGTAGAGGACGCGATTGTCCGCGCTTGTCGGGATCGCATAGACCTGACCTTCATAGGTGGCCTCCTCCCAAGGCGCAGAGTAGTATTGTTCGGGCCGGGGACAGAGCGGATCAGAATCCTTGTCTCGCTGGATGAATGGAGAAAGCGATACGAAGGCACCGCGACTCGCCCAATCCGAAATGGAAAACCGATCTTGGTTGATCACGTCCGGCGCGACGTTCCCCACGATGCTGGTCATCAGCTTTTGAGGGTTCATCGCCCCCGCGCCCATGCTCAGCACTCGGACGTTGATATCCGGGTTTCTTCGTTGGAACTCGCGCACCACCGCTTCGGCCCCCTTCGAATCTGGGCCGAAGGAGATTCCCCAGATCACCAGCTCGCGTTTCTTTAGGGATTGAGCCGGCGCATCCGGATTTCCAACTGCCCAAACAGCCGCTGCCGCAAAGGCCACAAATGCCAGCAATTTCATGAGCTTTTCACCATGTTACTGCTTGGTCTCAGAATTCGTATTCATCCTTCTATAAATGGCGCACTACCGACCATTGCAATATCTTTTCCCTGAACACTTTTCGGGAACGTTCGGCCCATCGCCGCCGTCTGGAAAGGTACATTCAGAGCGACGGTAACGTCGCCCTTTCACGTTCAATCGTGATAACCCAGACAATGTCGACTGGAGGCAGATAACTTAACATGCTCACTGAATTTGAGGTGCGCCGAGAGCTGGAGTCCATCCAGCAATCAGACGCTCCTCCTGGCGCAAAGGCGCGCAAACTTCTTCGTTTAGGCAGATCTCTACGGACCCAGGCAGACGCCTTGGAAACAACCCAGGTTTTGGCACAAAGGTCAGCTGACGTGAACACAGACCGGCAGTTAGAGCGCATGGAAACGAGTGCGAGACTCATGAGGGAGGAAATCCGCTCGCTGGCCCTCGCAATCCTTCGGTCCGCAAACCGCTATCGGTTCACCGCTGGATCTCGCTAGCGCTAAATCGGGGGAATTTTTCCCGAATTGGTATGCTAACCGGAACCCTCGGTCGTGACCTTCACGTCTGAGGCTATAGTTTCCATGCGGCAGTCAAGGCGCAAGACGCCAAACCGAATTCGGGGGTCGATCTCGGCCGCCCTCCTCGGCGTATTGGTCTTCCTCGTGGGCGTTGCAATGCTTGCATTTACGTTCAAGCTTGCGTACGACATGTTCATGGTTCCCCCGCCGGACATCCTTGGGATTAAGCCAAAGCAGCCGATTGACCTTGGGATGGCTGGTCAGTCCTTCGTCGGCGTCCTCATCAAGGTCCTCATGCTCGTTGTAATGGGCTTCGTTGGGTCGCTGATCGCCAATCGAGGCGTTTCATTGCTGGCTGGCAGCAGAACTCCTCCCACCACGCGACCTCCCGATTCTAAAGTTTCGTCACGACCTGCTTCCGAGCCGACGACCGTGATGAAAGAGGAATCTCGAACGGAAACGTAACTTTCAGGATCAAACTGGGCCGAAAGCTCCGCGCATTCGGGTCGCCCAGAATCAGAAAGTATTCCGCGCCCAGATTTCCACTCTGTTTGAGCGCGACATAAAAGTTCAAATCGTCATCGCGACGGACCATCCGACCCGCGATCGACCGGTCGTTGCCCAGGTCATAGTTGGCGCTGAGGATGAATTGGCTTAATTCGTCAAAATGGTGAACGGCTTGGTAGCTGCCGCGGAGTTGGAGACGCCCAAACAATCGGTATGCACTCGACAAACTGAGAGATCGATACCGTTCGTTCTCAACTTCACCCCACTCATACTCGACTGAAATGTTCCGGTACGGATTTCCGCGTGGATATCCAAGATTCAATCCGTGAATTCGATCGACAACTCCTTCAAATTCGCCCAGTCTGGCATAGGGCACGATCGCGAGTCCATTTCGCAAAGTTGCGAAGGGATTGATCATGTACTCATGGCGATATGGGGCGCCGTTGTAGCGCTCGTAACTCTGGGCGCTCAAGAAATATCCCCAGTCGTTTAAAAATCCCTTGTCGAAGTTCTTGTTGTAGAACAGCCCTGAGTCCCAGCCGCGGTAATCCCGCTCAGGTATGAATCCGAGCCTCGGCAAGAACTCTGGACTGGCACGGTTGAACCCAACGTAGCCGCCAAAGCCGCGACGCTCATAGTTCAAGTACACGTCTTGGCTGCGCCCAACCCCGTCCAATGAATCTTTGCTGCCCATGTCGCGAGCGAAGATGTTAAAGTCGCCAAACGTCTTGCTGAGTCGAACAAGATAGGCGTCGTTCTTCAGGTCTGGCCGATCAATGCTCGTAAAGCTCGCCCTGATCGAAGTTTTTGGATCAAAGTTGTGCGTCGCATTCGCCACGAGGTTATTCCGAGTGCCCCTCGTTCGCTCAGGGCCGATCAAATTCTGCCGATCCCAATCGACCGTATCGAGGACTGCAAAGCTCGTCTTGTCGGACAGCCTGCCATAAGTATTGATCCCGACGTCAAAGGTATCGATGCGTTGGCTGGCAAAGATGGCCGTGTCAAGGTAATCCTGACCCTCTTGGAAGAAAGGACGAGATTCCCCTGCCAAGCGCTCAAATCGACTGAAATCAAGGGAGAGAATCTGATTCTCGATGTTCCTGAAGTCAGGATTGATCGTTCCCACCAGTTCCACCTGGTCGGTGAGCTGAGTCTTTAAATCCAAGCCCGAGTTAAAAATATGCCTGGTGTCAGGGTCCCAACCGAAGTAAGAGTAAGGAAGCAATTTGAGTGTTCTGGCGGCTTGTTGGGCGGGCACCAGTACACCTCGCCAAAAAGGATGATTGTTCGAGCCTTCCGGCACGAAGCCATGGATGAACTCTCGATTGGTGCGAGCCACATTGCGCCCGAAGTTGATCCGCAGATCCCGCTTGCCTGCCCCCGGTAATCGAAGTACCTGCCAGGGGATCCTCGCCTCTGCCTCCCAACCGCTTTCAGTAACCCGAGCTTTGGCGAAGAACTCGCCTGACCACTCGCGCTTGGCTGCCCGACCGCCTGCCAACTCGATTTCCGTCGCTCCCTTGGGATTAACGCGAAACACGTTGAAATCCGCGCCCGAGCCCGAGAGGTCGATCGCTACGCCTACATTGTCGTCGGAATCCAGACTTACGTTTGTCCGGTATTCAGTTGCCCGAATCTGACTGGGATTCGCGTCGGTTAGACGCGCGCCGAAATAGATGTATTGAGCGTCGTATCCAATCCAGAAAATAGCTGGGTCAGGGGCGATAGCCCCAGTTTCTTCATCGAAAAGACCCGCTACGCGGGTCGCCTTTGACCATTCCTCGTCGTTTACTGTCCCGTCGATTGTCGGCGGAACGTCAAGCATCGCGGATTGGATTTCGTGGTTTTGAGCGGTAAGTAGGGCTACTGCGGAAAGGATCGCAAAGGTGAAAACAAGACGCACGCCTCCCTATATCGCATTGCCGAGCGCTAGAGTTCCCGCCAAGATGTGATGGGTCCGACCGGCAAAACGTCTATAATCTGGCGAAGCAATTCATGTTGCCCTTACTGCCTGCCCTGTTCCTGCTGATCCTTCAAGGCCCATCGTCAATCGAGATGATGGCGTCCGACGGACGTTTGCCGGCAGCGCTGGAAGCAGTCAGCCGACGGTTGGAAGCCCAGGACCATCGCGCCGCCTCGCTTGAGAAGGCCGATGCAGCCGTGCTCGCATCACTCCTCGCAATCGGCAACGACAGCGAGTTTTCAAATGCGCTGTTTCGCCTCCTGACTCTGGAGTGCTGCCCCGAACCTACCGATTCACGACTTGGTGACCCTGAGCCCGTTGAGCCAGCCTGTTTCCAGGATGGCCAATACCACCTGTCCGATGCCTTCTCCACCTGTCAGCGCACTCGCGACGGACCTCGCTGAAGTCGGATTACCCTGAGCGGCGCCATTGTCTGCGCCTGCACGGGCCATCCTGATACTGACCCTCGCACCTGCTCACGTCGGAAGCAACCTACCTGCCGACCCTCCCTCAAAACCCGAACTTCAACATGCAATTTTTAAGAAAACTATTTGACACCAGCAAGAAAGACATCGACTTGCTGAATCCAATCGTCGAACGCATCAACTCCCTCGAAAAGGAAATCGAAGCTCTCTCTGACGATCAAATCAAAGCCAAAACGCCTGAATTCAAAGAAAGGCTGGCCAACGGCGAAACCCTCGACAAGATCTTGCCGGAAGCATTTGTGATCGTGCGCGAGGTCTCCAAGCGCACGCTTGGCATGAGGCACTTCGACGTCCAGCTTGTGGGCGGCGCGGTGCTTCATCAGGGCCGAATCGCCGAAATGAAAACCGGTGAAGGTAAGACGCTTGTCGCGGTTGCCCCAATCTATCTCAATGCGCTTACCGGCCGTGGCGTCCACCTCGTGACGGTTAACGACTACCTTGCCCGCCGCGACGCAGTTTGGATGGGTCCCATCTACCACTACCTGGGTTTATCAGTCGGCATCATTCAGGGCCAGGGCGAGGATAGCGATGAACTGGGAGGATCCTATATTTACACTCCCGGCGCCGAACATCCGGACCCGAGGTACTTGAATCTCGTTCCGTGCGATCGACGCGACGCGTATTCGTGCGACATCACGTACGGTACGAACCACGAATTCGGCTTTGACTACCTGCGAGACAACATGGCCTTCAGCGAAGAGCAGTTGGTGATGCGCGAGTTGAATTACGCAATCGTCGACGAAGTTGACTCGATCCTCATTGACGAGGCCAGGACGCCCCACATCATCAGCGGTCCATCGATGGAGGATGTCTCGGTCTACAGGGTCGTGAACGAAGTGGCCAAGAAAATGCAGCCCGAACTCCACTTCACAGCGGACAAGAAGAACCACACCGCCACCATGACCGAGGAAGGAATGGACTTCGCAGAGCAGGAGCTTGGAATCGACAATATCGCGTCTGACCCCAAGATGTTCCACCACCTGAACGCCGCGGTCCAGGCCTACGGCCTATTCAGCAAAGACATCGATTACGTGGTGCGTAGCGGCGAAGTCGTGATCGTTGACGAGAACACCGGACGCATGATGTTTGGCCGACGCTACGGCAACGGGTTGCACCAGGCGCTCGAGGCCAAAGAGAACGTGGCTGTCCAACGCGAAAGCCAGACTGTTGCCACGATCACCTTCCAGAACCTATTCCGCTTGTACGGAAAGCTTGCTGGTATGACCGGTACGGCCAAAACGGAAGAGGACGAGTTTCGAAAGATCTATGGATTGGACGTGGTCACAGTTCCAACCCACCGTCCGATGCAGCGAGAAGACCAAGCCGATATTGTCTATAAGACGCTCGAAGCCAAGTTCCGCGGCATGGGTTGGGAGATCTTGCGCCTCTACACCAAACAACAGCCCGTATTGGTTGGCACCCGCTCGATTGAAATGTCCGAAAAAGTTTCGGCACGACTCACGGGCGAGCTGCTTCAAAAGCTCGTCGTCGCCCAACGCCTTCGAGAGCGCGTTGAAGTCAAAAAGGACATCAAGGGCGATCTTGCCAAAGATGCCCGCGCCATCTACGAGACCAATCTGGATGAGATTCAGAAGCAGACGCTTTCCGCATTCTTGCCCAAAATCGATCTCAACGGCGATCTCTTCTCCGGTGACTGGTTTGACTGGTGCTTGAGTGAATGGAAGCTCGATGCCGACAGTCGACCCTATCTGGAAGAAGCGCTCAAGCACGGTATCCCGCATAACGTGCTGAATGCGAAGTTTCATGAGCGGGAAGCCGTCATCATCGCCGAAGCGGGCCGAAAGGGACAAATCACCATCGCCACGAATATGGCCGGTCGTGGTGTCGACATCCTCCTCGGAGGTCGTGTCGAAGATGAACTGGTTAAGCTCGCCCGCGGACACGTGGAGGTGGCCCAAGATGGCCTGGACGAATACGGCGAGACCTACGCAAATTACCGGCGTGGAGGAAAGGAGAGGGCGGCTCCACCACTTCCCCTCGACGATCAAGAGCGGCGAGCCGCCGCGGAGGAAGTCCGCTCCCTGGGCGGTCTCTTCATCCTTGGCACCGAGCGCCATGAGTCACGCCGAATCGACAATCAGCTGCGTGGCCGAGCTGGCCGGCAGGGCGACCCCGGCGAAAGCCGCTTCTTCGTTGCCCTCGAAGACCAGCTCTGGAAGATCTTCAACGCAAACATGATGGAGAATCCGCTGCTGAAGGCTTGGCCACCCATGGAAGAGGTCAATGCCGCCTTCCTCAGCAAGATGATCGGTAAAACTCAAGAACGGATCGAGAATCACTTCTTCGAAGCGCGAAAGCACGTTCTCGAGTACGACGACGTCCTCAACGCCCAGCGCGAGCACATCTATGGCATGCGTCGGGAAATCCTGCTTGGCAAGGATGTCCGAGCGGACATCAAGAAGCAGATCAGAGACATGGTCGCCGAAGTTGTCCAAAACGCGTGGATGGTTGAGGAAGACGGTTCCAACGTTTACGATCACCAAGTGCTCTACGAAGACCTCAATGAGATCTTCCCATTGGTGGACTATGCAACGGTCAATGACCTTGCCGCTCACGATCCGGGCCCCGACCTGGTCAACTATGCATCTGAACTTGCTGGCAAGGCATATGACGCCAAGGTCGAGGAAAACGGCGATGAGATCATGAAGATGATCGAGCAGCAGGTGATGCTCCGAGCGGTCAACGACCATTGGATGTCTCACCTGCAGATGGTCGAGTACATCCGAGAGGGCATCGGCTTGCGCGGCTACGGCCAGGTCGACCCGCTGGTCGCCTACAAGCGAGAAACCTACGACCTGTTC
>CAMLEL010000025.1 GCA_946478935.1 uncultured Armatimonadota bacterium | reverse complement strand
CCTTCATCTACGTTTACTCCAGAAGACTTTCAGGGCGATGACGCTTTGATGATCCAAGTCGCGGAGCAGTTCAGTCGCGGTGAAGTTCTGCCATTGGTAGAACGGCTTGACAAACAGGAAGAGCCGCTGATGCGCGACCTGATTCAAAAGGCAGGAGAACTTGGACTTTGTGGTGTGGATTCCCCAGAGGCTTACGGCGGTCTCGGACTCTCAAAAAACCTTGCGGCGCGGATTCTGGAATTCATGAGCCTGAATGGCTCATTCAGCGTGACGTATGGCATTACCAGTGGAATCAGTCAAGTCGGGCTGTCTCTCTTTGGCGATGAAGCTCAGAAGCAAAAGTACCTGCCGAAGCTGACATCGGGAGAGTGGCTTGGCGCCTATGCACTTAGCGAACCCAATAGCGGAAGCGATGCTCTGTCCCTGACGACGCGAGCCGAGCAGCAAGGCGACAAGTGGGTTTTGAATGGCACAAAGATGTGGATATCGAATGCCAAATGGGCCGACTTGTTCCTCGTCATGGCCAAGATCGATGGTGAGCAATTCAGCGCGTTCCTTGTGGAAGAGGACTTCCCTGGGGTTTCGGTCAGCCGAGAAGAGCACAAGCTGGGTTTGAAAGGATCATCTACGGCCAGGTTGATCCTGGAAAACGCGGAAGTTCCGCTGGAAAACCTGCTCTACGAGGCAGGCAAGGGACATCATGTCGCCTTTAATGCCTTGAACCTGGGCCGTTTCAAGCTTGCCGCGATGTCGATTGGACCCGCCCGTCAGGCAATCGAGGTCAGCTCTGCTTACGCCCAGGATCGCAAGCAGTTTGGACGTCCAATCTCCAGCTTTGGCCTGATGGAACAAAAATTTGCCCTTATGGGTGCCTTGTTTTACGTTGCCGAATCGATGATCTATCGAACCGGTGCTCTCATCGACCACGCGTTTGAGCAGTCAGATGGCTCGATTGACGGGAACCGGAAAGCAGCTGAAGAGTTTTCAATCGAATGTTCGGCTTGTAAGGTCTTCTCAACTGAAGCGGAAGGAATGATCGTAGACGAGGCGCTCCAGGCTTACGGTGGATATGGCTTCACCGAGGAGTTCCCCATCGCCCGTATCTATCGCGATGCTCGCGTCAGTCGCATCTATGAAGGGACGAATGAAATCAACCGCATCTTCCTGGCTGACCGAGTCATGCGCCGCGCGAAAGAGGGGCGAATTTCGCTTGAAGGAAGTGATGACAGCTTCATTGCGGAACTGGCTGCAAAGGCGATCAGTCGCGAACCCGTGGGACAGATACAATTGGGCGCACTCAGCGACCTCATCATGCTGCATTATGCTGAGCAGTCCGCCCGGGTCAGGGCCAATAAGGTGGGGGATCGTGCTGCCGTCATGCTGGGATGTGCATTGCCCTGGTTGAATGCACGGGCAGCTCAGGCATACCAGGCGGCCACCGGGGCAGAAGTTACATTGCCCAAAGTCGCTGATCCTGACTATGAGTCGGCAGCCGCCATCGTTTATGAGCGCAAGGGGCCACTATAAAACGACATCGTTCCCCTTTAATAATCCGTCTCTAATCGGTGATAATGCTTCCAGCTTTTTGGCAACGTTGCTAAAGAGCCGTGCTCACGAGCCCGGGGGCCAGCCCCCTTTGCTCGAAAGCCCAGAGCAGCGCCAGCTCAAGGCATTTCGAACGTACGACTGATCACTTGTGAGGAAGAATGACCCCTAAAGACGCCATAGCATTTGTAAAAGAGAACGAAGCCCAGATTGTGGATGTTCGCTTCACCGACTTAATGGGAACGTGGCAGCACTTCAGCATGCCCGTGGGCCACTTCAGTGAAGACCACTTCACGGACGGAATGCCCTTCGATGGCTCGAGTATAAGGGGTTTTCAGGCCATCAACGAGTCTGACATGCTTCTGATCCCTGATCCTTCCAGCCTGTTCATGGATCCGTTTACCGAGGTTGCGACCGCGGTAATCGTGTGCAAAATCGAAGACCCATTGACCCGACAGCCATATGCCAAGGATCCCAGGTTCACGGCCGAAAAGGCTGAGCAGTATCTGAAATCGACAGGAATTGGCGACACGGCGTTCTTTGGTCCAGAAGCTGAGTTCTTCATTTTCGACCAGCTCCTCTTCAATACCGACCCCTACAATTCCGGATACAAGATTAAGTCGGAAGAAGGCTACTGGACATCGGGCGATGAGGACACACCTGGCTTCACGATCAAACAGAAGGGTGGTTATTATCCCTGTGCTCCGGTTGACAAGCTCCAAGACTTGCGATCCGAGATGGTTCTGAACATGGAAGCGGTCGGCATCGATGTCGAAATGCACCATCACGAGGTGGCCTCTGCTGGCCAGTGCGAGATCGACATGAGGTTCGACACTCTCACGACCATGGCTGACAAGCTCATGAAGTACAAGTACGTGGTCAAACAAACTGCCTATCAGCATGGCTACTTCGCGACGTTCATGCCCAAACCGCTATTCGGGGACAACGGCAGCGGGATGCATGTTCACCAATCGATCTGGAAGAATGGCGAGACCCAGATGTACGATGAAGCGGGTTATGCCGGCCTCAGCGATGTTTCGCGCTGGTATATCGGAGGACTGCTGAAGCACGCTCCGGCCCTGCTCGCATTCTGCGCTCCAACGACCAACTCGTATCGTCGCTTGGTGCCTGGATATGAGGCGCCTATCAACTTGCTCTATTCAGCCAGGAACCGTTCGGCGTGTATTCGCATCCCGATGGTTAGCAAGTCACCCAAAGCCAAGCGTGTGGAGTTTCGCGCGCCAGACCCCATGGCAAACCCTTATCTGGCCTTTTCAGCCCTTCTTATGGCTGGTCTGGATGGAATCCAGAATCGGATCGAACCGCCGAAACCTCTGGACAAGGACCTGTACGAGCTACCACCACTTGAGCGAGCTGGGATTGCCCAAACCCCCGGCTCCTTACGGGCCACGCTACATGCGCTGCTTGAGGATCACGAGTTCCTGCTAAAAGGCGACGTCTTCACCAAGGAACTCATCGACAGTTACGTAGAGTACAAACTTGTCAACGAGTGCGACGCGATCGACTTGCGGCCACATCCCTACGAGTTCTATCTTTACGCCGACGCGTAAGGTCCAATTCCCTGCCTCCTGCCTTGGGTGGGAGGCATATCTCGGTATATTGACGTCTAGAAAACCATGCAAAAGAAATCAAAGGCTGACATTAAGAAGCTGATCGCCGACCTTCATGCCAAGCCAAAGTCAGGTGAAGAGCCCAAGGGCCACCAATCCGACCAAGGATCAGGTAAGGCAACGAAAGGCACCCACACCAGTAAGGTTTATCGACCTAAGATCTAGCGGCCTGAGTCTTGCCCCGTTCAACCAAGAATGCGGCAAGACAGACAACGGTTCCAGCAAGGATGTATGGACTGGCACGATGCCAGTCGAATAGGGCGCCACCAAGGATCGGTCCAATAAGAAAGCCGATCGAACGCGCAGACTGAAGCAAGCCAAACAACTCGCCCTGTCGAGACTCGGGCACGATGCGCGAGCACTCGGAGTTGATCGTAGGGTTCGCCAGCGCCCCTCCAAAGCTAAAGAGTGCGCTCCAAATGATCAGCATTCCAAAGTTCGGCGCGCCAGGCGTCAGCAGGAACCCTATTCCCTGCAACAGGAATCCAGCCGTAAGAAGATAGTGCGCCGATACACGGCGGACGATCCACGTATAGAGCACCCCTTGCACAAGAAATGCAACCAGTGACTCCAAGCCGAACACCAATCCAGATGCCCCTTGGGGTTTCGTAAACGTCATTCCCCAAACGTCCAGGGGAAACGTGTACATTGCGGCCACCAGCCGGCCAAAAGTGCCCTCTAGGCAGGCCAAGGCAAACCAGGCCACTCCTGCCAATACGAACAGTTTTTTCAGAGCGGGCACATCATGAAGAAGTCGGAAGTCGAAAGGGGGCCGCTTCTCCTTTACCACCGGTTCTTTCAGCTGGGTTTGCTGCATGCCGAACAACAGGACCATCGCTCCAAAACCACTTGCACCAGCCGCAACCAAACCCATGAGACGGCTCCCGCCAGATTCCACAAGCTGACCACCGATAAATGGACCGAGTATCAGACCAGTCGAAATAGCTGCTCCAACGCGACCCATGACCGGACCACGGTCCGCCTCAGAAGTGCGATCTGCCAGATATGCCTGGACAACGACGACGTTTGCAGCAGCAAGACCGGCAATCACCCGACTGATAGCCATGCCCTCCAGGCTGTCGGTCAGCGCATAGACGAGCATCGAAACGGCGCTGAGCATGGTGCAAATGATCGCCACAGGTTTGCGTCCAAACCGATCGCTCACTCTGCCCCATATGGGCGATGCGACGAATTGAACGAGGAAAAGGCTGGCCAAGATCAGCCCGATGACCGGACCGGAAGCGCCCATGTCTTCCGCCCTGATTTGAATATCCGGAAACGCCATGCCGAATCCGGTCAAATCGAGGAGAATTGCTATTAGGACGGGAATTTCAAATCGGCGCAACGACGGGCATTTTACAGCTTGCGAAGCAAACTCAACTTAAGTTCTTGGATCAATTTGCACGGACCTAGCGGGTGAAGATGATCTTAACCTTTTCGGGCCCACTCGCGACCAAGGTCATTTTGCGCCCCGATGCGTCCATCAGCATCTTTTGTGGCCGAGTCTCCTTTGGGGCCTTACCGTTCTGCTTGGTGGTAACTAGGGTCACTGTACGGCCCTTTTGAGTCCAGGTGCCTTCGGCATTTTGCGCCTTCTGACCGCCGATCGAAGGCACGAGAATTGTAAAGGTTCGATTGGCCTTCATGCTCAGTTTTAGCGTCGCTGCCTTCACCTGAGCAATCATCCCATCGATCATTTTCTTCTGCTCGGCATTCTGTGCCTTGGGAATTGTGGACTGGTCAATTTGTAGCTTTCCGTTCCACGCACCCACCGGGCTTTGCGCAATGCAAATTGCCGTGATAGCTGCCAAGAAAGTCATTGCGACGATTTTCTTCATCGCGAGTGAGTGTAACACGACTTATCGCTCCATGAAGTCACCCGGGCACGATACTAAGCATTAGGTCGCCAAGATCTCGGGTTCCCGGATCAAAATGTCCTTCAACGCTATTCTTGCCCGGTTCAAGCGGCTCTTTACCGTTCCGACAGGCAGGTTCAATCGATCCGCAATCTCTTCGTACGAAAGCTGCTCCCCGTGGTACAGCAAGATCATGCTTCCCTGAATCGCGGTCAGCCGGGCAATCGCCCTCTTGACCCGACTCGAATGATCTTCACGTTCCGCCTCTTCCATGGGGCTCGGCCTCGGATCGACGGGCTGTACCTGAACGTCGCCATCTTCTGTCTCGCGGACTGCATCTAGGCTCGCCACAATCCGAATTGTTCTGCGCTTTCGCATATCCAAGAAACAGTTTCGAAGGATTCGATAGAGCCAGGTCGTGAAAGCGCTATTGCTTCTGAACTGGTGGATTGCTCTGAAAACACGGATAAAACCCTCTGAAACCACGTCACGGGCTTCTTCCACATGCTTGGTTAAACGAAGTGCGTATTGGTACGCTTTCGCCTGGTGTCGCTCCATCAGTAAGTCGAAGGCGCGTAAATCTCCCCTTTGGCACCTTTCAATCAAAAATGTGTCGCTCAAAACTGCCCGCTCCATTCCGCTCCTCCTTTGGCAGTAATCATTGAGCCCTCGGTTCGCGAAGGCACGAAACAGTGTGCTTCGATTCTGTGTAAGTACGAGTCAGCCGTTTTGCGGACAGGCCGCCTAGAACGATTCAGTCTCAGTGAGGTCGGCCAGATTCTTCTTCAGTTCCCCAATGGTGAAATAGAAGGTGGTGCCGATCCCCAGCTTGGATTCCACCCAAATGCGGCCCTCGTGTCTTTCGATGATGCGCCTGACGTTCGCCAATCCGATGCCCGTTCCCGGATAGTCTGAGTCCCTGTGAAGCCGCTGGAACGGCTCGAATACCTTCTCGGCATACTGCATTTCGAACCCAATGCCATTGTCGCGAACCGCAAAAATGGCCCCTTGCCGGCTGCGCATCTCTTTGACCTCAATTACCAGATCAGAACCTTCACGCGAATACTTGCACGCGTTTTCCATTAGGTTGTGCAGCGCAAGCTTAAGCAAGAGCGGGTCAGCCGTAACGACCATGTTTGGCTGAACACGAAATTCGATTGTCTTACAAGGCCAAGGTTCCTTCCGAAGGGAGGCACCGATTTCATCGGCCATGCCGGTCAGATTGACCCAGCGTGGCTTAAGGGCAGCGTTGCCCAGGCGAGCATGATTGAGCAGGTCGTCAACAAGCTCGGACAAGCGAGTGGCAGAGCGACCAATTCCGGTTACAAGATCCCTCGCAGGCTCATCCAACTTGTCCGCAACCTCCTCCTGTAAGAGTGAACTGGAGGCGGCAATATTCCGCATCGGAGCCCTTAGGTCATGGGAAATCGAATAGCAGAAGGAGCTTAGTTCTTCGTTCGCAGCTTCAAGTGCAGCCGTACGTTCGGACACACGCTCTTCCAACTCCTCTTTGATACGGACGACTTCCAACTGACGCCGTTCCTGCAGCTTCCAGAGCCCGATCACCATGATGCAGACCATGAAGTAAAGAAGATATGGCACATAAGGCAATGTTTCCCAGGTGCCCGAACTCGTTACGACCCGGACTTGTTCTTGTGGCGGCCACACGATAAAAGCGATCAGTGCTCCGGCAAGCGAGGCCACCAAGCCGGCCATGATGCCGCCGTATGTCGTGCTCAAAAGCACTGCTGGCAAGAACAGCAAAAGCTGACTCTGGACCGGCTCATGGTGAAGGAAAGCCCTTCCAAACATTAGCGCCAGCATCAGCCCCAGGACCACTGTGCCGTATTGAACCACGACATGTCGCTTCGCCGCCCACGACCAGCCTCGGACCAAGCCTTTTGAAATCCAGACTAAACGGTCGTAGAACGCGTCCTCAAAGCTGCCCCAGCGCTCCCTTGCGCCCTGTTGAAGGGCTAAAATTGCATCGGATCTATCTTCTCTCAATGGCTCTCCAGCCCTTATACTCATATTACACATCTCGAGGACGTACTTTGTTGCCGCAAGCTGATTCGGGTTCGAGCCAGAGCAGCAAGGGTCCAATCGACGCTGTGATTTGGAGCCCTATCTTTGAAAACGCATCCTATTCTCATCTTTATCACGCTCTGCCTCACACTTGGTGTCCGCCAATTTGCCCACGCAACGCCTGTACTGCTTCCGCAGGCTCCGTTCTCTGAGATTTCTGCGTCGGCCATGAGAGCCAACCTACGCTTCTTTTCCAGCGACGAAATGCGAGGCCGAGACACGCCTTCATCCGAATTGGACATTGCCGCGAATTGGATTGCGAGCGAGTTTGAGAAGGCGGGCCTTGCGCCAATGGGAAAGGATGGATATTTCCAGGTGACGACGTTTCGAGACAAGCCGGTCAAGAATGTTGCCGGATTGCTCAAAGGCAGCGACCCAACCTTGGGGCAGACGTACCTCCTGGTATCCGGACACTACGATCATGTAGGTGTCAGGGGCACAGAGGGAGATACCATTTACAACGGCGCCAATGACAATGGGAGCAGCATCGTCGCCATGGTGGAGATGGCAAAGGCCTTTTCGAATCTAAAGGTCAAGCCCAAGCGATCGATTGTGTTTATAGCATTCTGGGGCGAGGAGAAAGGGTTACAGGGTGCTCGGTATTACGCTCAAAACCCAATGGTTCCCCTGGCAAAAACGGTTGGCATGGTCAACATGGAACAGCTGGGTCGAACAGATGACGCCGACGGGCCACAACTTGGCAGATTCGCGATGACAGGTTTCGACTTTACAGACATGTCCAAGACCTTTGTGGACGAAGCCAAAAAGGTCGGTGTGCAGGTCGACCAGCGCCCACAAGGTGATGCTTACTTCATGGCAAGCGATAATGCAGCGTTGGCCGCCGCCGGCATTCCTGCCCACACTATCAGCGTTGCCTATTCCTTTCCGGATTATCACCGTGCCGGCGACCACTGGGACAAGATCGACTACGATAATATGGCCAAGGTGACGCGCGCGATCTGCGTCGGAGTGATAGCGCTCGCCAACTCAGCGAAAACCCCTCAATGGAATGAGGGGAATTCGAAAACCAAGCGTTATGTCGATGCCTGGAAGAAACTCAAAGGCTGATTGGGGTTACTTAATCGAGAACCAGAGTTTGCCCTTGTCGTTGTCACCGCGACCGATCGTATAGATGATCTGACCACGTCGACCGCGAACATCACCGGAGATACGTCCGGTCTTTGTGTCAAACATGACATTTAGATCCTTCTTGTTGCTCACAGGAGAAACGTCTACGTAGTCATCCTGCTCTTCGAGCCCGCCATCGTCATCGTTAATCTTGATGCGGATGGGGACCATTCTCGCTGAAGACTCACCATAGAACTCCCAGCCTGGATGTCCATCGTCGTCACTGTGATTGCCGGAACGCGTCAGTTCTCCGTTTCCGATTTTGACCAAGGCGTAAAAGTCGGCACGATCCGTTCCAAGCTGATCGCCCTTGTCCAGATTGTCGACTTGGGCTACGCGCCAAATCTTTACCGTGACCATTCGTCCCTTTTGTGGGCCAGCCTGAGTTGCGCCGACCCCCGCCAGGAGCGCTGCTGCTGTAATAATTTTCAAGTACCTCATGGATTGTTTGACGAGTACAGGTCCCGTGGAAGCTGAATTGGACCTACAAATGGCTTGTACGGAATCCTTATCAACTGCAAACATATGCAAAAAAGAACCCTGTTAAGTGTGGGTTAATGCGTACCTTTGCGATAAAAAACGCAAGCCAAATGTGCAAAACCTATCGTAGAATGAACGCGGGATGAAGGGAGGACTTGGTTCCGATTTGCCTCATGGGCATTTGAAGGCTCTAGATTTCTTGGTTGGCGATAGCGCCGGCCCTGGAATGCTGTTTCCGCCGAATCGAACGCCAGTTCGATTTGATGGTCATCTTCATGTCGAGCGAGAGCATTCCGATCGGTTCTTGCGACTTGAATTCTACGGGGAAGCAGCTTCCATCGGCATGGAATCGATCCACTCGCTGATGAGTTACAGCGAGAAGCTGGGTTGCTACCGGATGTGGAACTTCCTGTCTTCGCAAGAAGACCCGCTGGAGATGCATGGTGAATTCACGGACGGAAACCTCGTCTTCGTAAGCGATCCGACGCACACTGTCTGGGGACTCCAACAGATGCGGTGCACATTCTCACCCCTGGCCGAAGGTGTAGTCGAGTACTACGCCGAGCTCTGGGATATCGCCGGCTATACGCCATATTTTCACGCTACATACGCGATGTCCAGCGTGCTGGTAGAGCCAAGGTAGTAAACTTGGCGGATGCGGTTCCCGATTTGGATCCTAGTACTCTGCGCAGCCTTCATCGGATGCGCTTCTGAAAGTATGGCTCCCGCGCCGGTCGAACCGGCTGCAGAGCCTAAAACCATGGAAGAAGCAAAGGACAAAATTGCCGTATTGAAGACCAATCACGGCACAATCAAATTCAAATTTCTCGATTCTAAGGCGCCGGGCCACGTCAAGAATTTTATCGATCTGGCCAAGAAGGGCTTTTACGATGGTACTCGGTTCCATCGAGTCATCCCTGGGTTCATGATCCAGGGTGGAGACCCCAATAGCAAGTCGGGCGACCGTGCCCGGATGGGGACAGGCGGACCAGGATACAAGGTCAAGGCCGAGTTTAACGACACAAAGCACGTGCGCGGAATCGTTTCGATGGCTCGATCATCCGATCCCGACTCGGCAGGCTCCCAGTTCTTTATCTGCGTTGCCGATGCCTCATTCCTCGACAACCAATACACAGCATTTGGTGAAGTCATCGAAGGCATGGATGTAGCCGACAAGATTGTTGCGCTGAAGCGTGACGGGTCGGACAATCCCCTTGAAGCGAACAAGGCGATCATCGAAAAAGTCACGATCGAAGACGCCAAGTAAACATTGAGATCGGATTATTTCGGTAATCCGATCTTCTCATTCACGATTTGCAGGATCCGATTTTCCGCCGTACATGCCTGTTCGGCCATTGAACTTGCCCGGTTGAGAGAAGCCTGAACGAACGCGTCATCCTCGATGCTGGCGCAGTTGATCTGGACATTCAATTGAGCGCCAAGCACCGCGGATCGGGCGGCCAAGGCGCCCACTCCCGCATCAGACACCGAATTTGGATTCCCCGCCGACGCCATCGCCTCGATTGCGGTCATCGATTCAAGCGCGGTTTCCATAACTTCCAGGGGAATCTCAACCGCATGTTGCGTAGCCTTTTGAATGGCTGCCTGCCGCGCAGCTTTCTCAATGTCTGTTGACTTTGGCATTCCAAAGCAAGCCATAAGACTGTCAAATGCAGCCGTGTCCTCGTCAATGAGCCTCAATAGTTGGTCGTGCAGTGCCTTGCCACGCTCGGCCCAATCCGAGAATTCTTGCCAGCGGTCGTCCCACCCCCGCTTATGGCTTGAGAGATTCGCGACCATTGTGGCAAGAGCCGCGCCCATCGCACCCATCGTCGCGGCGATGGAACCGCCTCCTGGGGCAGGAGATTCTGAAGCGGTCTCCTCAACGAAGTCCTTCACGGTAAAGTCGACCAACTTCTTCGATTCGTCGTCCAGCGCATACTCGATAATCTTTTTCTTGGGTTCAAACGGACTGAGTTCGTCCAGCCCGAGAGAACGCACGGCGATCTTGATCAATTCAGAATCAGAGACGCCGGAAGAGCGCTTTTGCTTGTGCAGGAAATATCGACCGGCATCCAACAAACATGAAAGTGGGAGGAGCCCGACCAATTCAGAACCAGTCACGCGAATCCCCCGGGCGTTCGCCTTGTCGGCCGTCTCATCGAATGCCACGTGCACGGGAGTCTCTCTGATGTTAGTCAGGTTCATGGAGACTTGGCAGATGCCATACTCGGCGATGTACCATCCAATGCCCTTTACGTTCTTAAGTAGGCCGGGTTCGTAAATTGCGTTTCCTTCAGCATCACGTAGGATTTCCCCCGTGATCGGATCCCCCACGCGCTTAGCTCTTCCCTTTTCTCGCACATCGAAAGCCACCGAGTTGGCACGACGCACCGACGTCGTATTCAAGTTGATATTGTAGGCAACAAGAATCTCGCGGGCGCTGACCGCGGTCGCTCCGAGCTTCTCGTTGAACGTTGATGGTCCGAAATCGGGCTGCCACTCCGGGTCTTTGAGCTTTTCGGGCAAGCGCTCATACTCCCCACTGCGCACAACGCTGAGATCCCTCCGCGCTTCACTTGATGCTGCGAAACCATAGTTGTAGACTGTCAGTTCCAGCTCGTCAGCGAATCGCTTCGATAACTGGTGCGCCCATGTTACGCATTCTTCCATCGAGCAATTTGCAATCGGAATGATCGGGCAAACGTCTAGGAACCCGAATCGGGGATGTTCCCCATGGTGATTCCGCATATCGATGAGCTGTGCGCCAACTTTGGCGGCCTGGAATGCGGCTTCCAAAACTGCTTCAGGTTCTCCGGCAAAGGTGTAAACGGTCCGATTCGTGGACTTCCCAGGATCAACATCCAGCAGTTTGGATCCTTCTACCGACCGAATCGCGTTTGCGATCGCTTCGATCACGACGGGGTCACGACCTTCGCTAAAGTTTGGAACGCACTCGATTACGCGCTTGCTCATTGAATATGGGTTTTACCTTTTGGAGTCAGAATATCCAGGTGCGGCTTGCGATCCTGAATATTGGGCAGCTCGCTACCCTGGCTGGACCAGAGCGGCCGAGAATTGGTCTTGAGATGCGGGAGCTAGGGTTGATTTCCCATGCGGGCCTTATGATCGAGGACGGCCGGATCGTCGCTGTAGCAGGCAGCAACCGCGTCGAGGCGGAAATCGACTCGCGATGGGAAGTCATCGATGCGGGCGGCAGACTCGTCACGCCGGGGTTCGTGGACGCCCATACTCACTCGGTTTTTGCTGGGGATCGATCCAATGAGTTCGAGATGCGCTGCCAAGGGGCTACCTACCAGGAAATCAAGGCAGCAGGCGGCGGCATTCAAGCAAGCGTGCGCGCCACGCAAGACTCAACAGAAGAGCATCTCTTTGCTGAGTCCAGCGAGCACCTACGGTGGATGCTGGAGCATGGAACGACTTGCGTAGAGATCAAAAGCGGTTATGGTCTGAGCGAGAGGGCCGAACTGAAGCTGATGACGACTGCGAATCGACTCGGCCCACAACGAGTTCGAACTACGTTTCTCGGAGCCCATGCTGTACCCCAGAGTCTCGAAAAAAGCGCTTATCTCGACAGCGTAATCGAGATGCTGCCTTTGGCCGAGCAGTTTGCTGATGCCTGCGACATCTTTGTCGAAGATGGCTACTTCACGGCCGACGATGCCCGGCGGCTGTTTGAAGCGACGTCTCTGCCACGCCGACTCCATGTGGACCAATTTGGCGATCAAGGTGGCGCCGCACTTGCTGCCGAACTCCGTGCGAAGACCGCCGATCATCTGGAGTACACAAGTCGATCGGGAATGCAAGAATTGCGCCGGGCGGGAGTCATTCCTGTTCTCTTACCAGCCTCCGTCTTTTGTCTCGGCCTGGCGAAATATCCTGAAGCTCGGGAGATGATCTCCGAGAACCTACCGGTTGTTTTGGCAACTGACTTCAATCCTGGCACAGCACCATGCGCTTCGCTGCCGTTTATCATGTCACTCTCATGCACTCAAATGAAGATGACGCCAGCCGAAGCTCTGACTGCATGCACGGTCAATGCGGCGCATGCTCTGGATTTTGGCGGCGAGATCGGATCGATTGAACCAGGAAAGAGGGCTGATCTGGTGCTGCACGATGCATCGGACTATCGCGAAATTCCGTAC
Organism: uncultured Armatimonadota bacterium; assembly: GCA_946478935.1. The sequence continues at coordinate 151 of CAMLEL010000025.1, read as the reverse complement.
TGGACGGGCCGGAGCACAGTCGAAGGAGTCTGGATCGATGGGGTCTGCAAGTTTCGAAAGGCATCTGGTCAGAAAGTGCGCTGAACCCAGCTGAGCAATCGAAAAAGGCCCTGGTGGGACAGGGCCGATTCATATGATTTCAGGATGGTGG
>CAMLEL010000024.1 GCA_946478935.1 uncultured Armatimonadota bacterium | reverse complement strand
GGGCAACCGCCCCGCCGATCGGAAGAATGGTGTCCACTGGCGCGAGCCATTCCACCAAGACCCCTTCATAAGGCGATTCGACATCCATCACGGCCTTGTCAGTCTCCATCTGGTAGATCGGTTCATCGCGTTTGACGGCTTGCCCAGGCTCTTTCAAGACGGCGACGAGTCGAGCCTCTTGAAGGCCCTCACCGATTTGTGGAATGTGGACGGAAATAACTGGCATGGCGCTCCTTTGCGGTTTCATACCGATTTTGGCATGAAGATGAGCCTTATCGCCCGGACCGAGATGGCCCAGTGAAGGTGTCGAATCGGGTATCTTTGAGGTTCGCGTCGTTAAGCTTCCCCCTGGCGGCGGATTCCAAACCAGAGATTTAGAAAATGGCAAAGAAAGTCACCGGCAACATCAAGCTGAACATCCCGGCAGGAAAAGGCACCCCGGCTCCCCCAGTGGGTCCGGCCCTTGGCCAGGCGGGCATCAACATGATGGAGTTCCTCAAGAAGTTTAACGAAATGACCGCACCTCAGATGGGGTTCGTCCTGCCCGTCGAGATCACGGTCTATGAAGATCGATCCTATGCATTTGTGGTGAAGCAACCGCTTATGACGGACCTGATCAAGCGCGCAGCGGGCATCGAGAAGGGAGCCTCAAACCCCAAGACCGATAAGGCCGGCGTACTGACGCGCGACAAGCTTCGCGAAGTTGCGAAGCTCAAGATGAAGGACCTGAACACCGAGGACGAGGAAATGGCGATGAATATCGTGGCGGGATCAGCTCGCTCCATGGGCGTTCGCGTCGAAGGCTAAGGTAGGACGAAGACCAAAGGCCCCAAACCCAAACGGGTTTGGGGCATTCTTTTTTCTCTCCGGAGTATCAAACTTACGAATATCGTGAAACCGTCTGACAATTCGACGGTCCAAATATATTGTCAGGCGACGATAATGATTTTTAGATGAGGCCACTCACCGTATTGATTTTGGCGGTCTTGGCAGCCCTCTCCTTCTGCCAGAGCCCGGAGAACAGCGCGCACTTGCCTTCCCAGGCGGCGGCCGATGCATTGCGCGACTTCGCTGGGACCGATGGAGCGTTTCTGGCCGCTGGCCTGGTCAAGTCCAACTATGCCAAGACTGACGATCTGAATACGCTGATTCAATATCCCTCTGATGACGTAGTCGTCGTGACGCTGTCTGGCAGCCAAATCAAACAGGCCTTTGAACGATCCCTCAGCCTTTACCCTCAACCCAATCCAAGTTTTCTGCAGATTTCCGGTTTTGAAGTAGTCTTCTCCAAAGACGCTCCTTCAGGCCAGCGGTTGGTACAGGTTCGATGTAACAACATGCCGTTGGAGGAGTCTAAGAACTATCAGGTTGCCATGCCTTCCAGCTTGGGACGCGGTGGCTTGGGCTATTTCAAGGTATGGGACAAAACAAAGATTACAAAGACCTTCGAGAAGACCACGGTAGAGTCGGTCCTCAAGGGCAAGCGTTACGTAGAAACTTCCTCGCGCTGGGTTGCTTCGGAATCCTAGCCGCTGGCTCATTCGCATTCTTCCAGAAGAGTCCGCAGGGTCCGCCGACCACGCCTATGTCCCCGAGCAGTTCGTACACCTTTGACAAGAGCAAAGCTTGGGCTCACTTGGTCAAACAATGTGCTTTCGGGCCGCGCAACCCAGGCAGCAAAGGATACGATGACGCAAAGTCATACCTGTTGGCCGAAGTAAAAAAAAATTGCGATAACGTGCGGTTGCAGCCGTTCACACATCGATGGAGCAGAACAGGCAAGGTCGTTGCGATGGACAATATCATCGGCGAACAAAACTGGAAGGATGCAAAGACTCGGATCCTGCTGCTCGCCCATTGGGATACACGACCTACGTCCGATATGGATGAGCATTCCGAGAACTTGGGCAAGCCTCTCCTTGGTGCCAATGATGGCGCAAGCGGAGTCGCCGTACTCTTGGAGGTCATGCGCGCCGTCAAAGACCGCTTGCCAAAAGATGTGGGCGTCATGTATCTCCTTACCGATGGTGAAGATCTCGGCCCGGACTTGGACGAAATGTTTCTCGGCGCTCGGGAATTCGCCAAGAAAATGCCATCACCCAAGCCAGACTACGGAATTCTGTTGGACATGATCGGAGACAAAAATCTCAAGATCCCAATGGAGCCCAACAGCGCTCGGTATGCTGGGACCCTACTCAAAGAGTTCTATCTCAACGCCAACAAGGCCGGGCTGAAATCCACGTTCCCGATGGTGTATGGGCCGGTCATCGAGGACGATCACATCCCACTCAATGAAGCGGGGTTGCCGACGATTGACTTGATTGACTTCGATTACGCACCTTGGCACACGCAAGCCGATACGGTGGACAAATGCTCCGCAGAGTCTCTCGGCAAAGTCGGGCTCGCCGTGGAATCTTGGCTGCTCAAAGACCCACCCTTTCAAATCAAATAGGGCGCTTGGGGAGTATAAAGCCAATATGATCACGCCTTACGATTGGCAAGAGGGCATTGGTAATCGCGCCCAGTACATCGAAGGCAAGCTGAGGCACGGTTCACCCGTGCTCGCGGTCTCTCTTCAATCTGGGGTGCTGATCTACACACGCCGACGGAACGTCCGCAAGATCTTCGAGATCTATGACCGATTGGCATTCGCCTCTATTGGCCAGCAATCGGATATCGAAGCACTTCGATCGGCAGCAGTAGAATTTGCCCATCAGGAAGGATTCAATCACAGCGAACAAGATGTGACCATCCAGCGGGTGATTAACGCCCTTTCGGTGCCGGTCAAGAAGGCGTTCGCGGATTTCAACTCAGCTCCCTTGGTAGCACGGTCCCTGTTTGCTGAAGTGGGTGACTCATGCGAATCGGACAGTTACTACGTGCTGAACTACGATGGCGATTTTGAGAAATGGACTCAGTTCGTCGGTATTGCCGGAGATCCGGCGGCAGAAGAAAGGCTCCGCGATTCGCTCTCATCCATCCAACAGGAAATGGACCCAGCGGCGGCCGCCTCCGCTTTGTCGGCAGCTTGGGAGCAGATTGCTGACGATGCAGATGACTTTGATAACTCCGCTCTTGAAGCCGAAGTCATGCTCATCGATCGATCGACCGAGCGCGAGGATCGATTCCGCCTGCTCGATTCGACAATTTAACCAGGAGATACAATAGCGTTATGAAGTGGCTGACACTTGTACTTGCATGTCTTTTGATTCCCGTGTCTTTCGCACAGACTTGGAAACCTGTGGTATTCAAGGCTGCTGGCGTCACATTCCAAATGCCGACTCCTCCACAATCAAGCAGCCGAACCGATCATGACGGCGGAATCGCAGTCAAGAGCCACATGTGGATCTCCAGCAGTCCGACTGCAAATTACGTCACATCGATTTCCATGGTGCCCAAGTCAGCTCCCTCGTCATTCATCGCGAACATGATCGAGGGGATCAAAAAGGGGTTTCTTGAAAGCACAAGCGCAACCGTGAAATCGGACAAACAGGCCGTCTACGCAGGCGTCACGGGCCGCCAAGTCACCTTCAGCACTCCGAGCGGCGCCAATGGCGCGCTGTGGATCGTTAGGCGAGGTAACAATGTGTTGACGATGACGGTCGCCAAGAAAGGCACAAGTTATGATGCCGAACGGGCTAAGTTCTTTGGCTCACTCAAACTCGCCAAATAGATTGGTCGCAATTTCGTAGGTGGAGTCGATCAGAAACGTCGGCTCCCCTCGCACGAAAGTCCACACCCGGTCGACTCGGATCGTTGGTCCTAACCGTCCGGCAACCACTTCGAAGGTCCCGTTTCCATCCAAATCAGAAATCGATCTCACCAGGCATGGAGGCCCTGACTTCGACTGCATGATCCACTGGACATCGAATGCACCCTTCAGCACGAGCACGGTCGACCAAGCCCAGCCTGTTGCTGATGTTACATTGGATCGAGCCTCGACGACGAATTCCTCAATCCCGTCTCCCTCGATATCCACTTGCCACACACCTGACAGGTAGGGTGTACCGATCCAATTGGCCTGCTTGGCTCCTCTGGCGATCCAATTCCAAATCCGACTTCGGTTCAACGGAATGGTCACGTTCCGGGGTGACCAGGCCTTGCCTGAGAACCAGGCTCCCTCAATCCGGTGGCTGGTAAACCAGGCCAGACGGTCTGGTGTCCGATGAAGCTCAACAACTCGGGCGCCGCCCAAGTTGCTGCTGCGGCCCACCTCAGTCATCGGCAGCTTCAGGGTTGGTGCAAGGGGGCGCGGGCGAGTCCAAACGCCGTCGCGAATCTCAGCAGTAGCCATTCCATCGATCACCAGGATGTCTGGTGACGACACGGCCAAAGCAAGACACGCAATCGAAGCAAGCACTTGGATTCAGAGTACCGCTCCCTGTCTGGATCAAGATTGAGAACTCGTAATTGCGAGCTTTCCTCGCAGATATCCCACAAGAAGTGCTATGTCAGTCGGGCGCACGCCCGGAATTCGGCTGGCTTGGCCGACTGTGCCCGGCTGAATGCGTGAGAGCTTCTCGCGACTTTCAAAGCTCAGGCCCTTCATCTCATCATATGCAAAGTGCTTGGGGATTCTGATGGATTCCAGCTTCTCGGAACGTTCGATCTGACGCGTCTGCTGCTTCAAATATCCGTCATACATGGCCGCAAGCTCAATTTGCTCTCGCACGGTTGGTTCAGATGGCATTTCTTGTTCAATTTGACAGGCCGTCATCATTCGCTCGGCCGTCTTCAAATCAACGCTTGGCCGCTTCATCAGATCAAATATCGACGTCTTGTTCTTAACCGGCCCCAGGCCAAGATTGACCAGCACCGGATTCATTGACTCATTTACAAAGCTGGAACCCAGGGTTTCGATCCCTCGTTCGATGGCAGCCTGCTTTTCACTAAAGCGCTGCCACCGGTGGTCATCGACCAATCCTGCTTCTCGTCCGATTGGTGTCAACCTCGCATCCGCGTTGTCATTGCGTAAATGCAGGCGGTGCTCCGCTCGGGCCGTCAACATGCGGTATGGATCTTCCACGCCCTTGGTGACCAAGTCATCGATCATCACACCGATGAAACTCGTATCACGGCGAAACGTCATGGGAGCCTCTCCCGCGGCCATCCGGGCCGCGTTGATACCGGCGACGATGCCTTGGCCGGCTGCTTCTTCATAGCCGCTCGTCCCATTGAGTTGGCCGGCCAAGAACAAGCCATCAACCAGTTTGCTCATCAACTGGGAGTCGAGTTGAAGTGGATCTGCCATGTCATATTCCACCGCATAGCCGGGACGCAGCATCTCCACAGCTTCCAAGCCCGGAATCGTCTTGAGCAGATCCAATTGAACGTGAGCCGACAAACTTGTGCTGACTCCCTGAACATAGATTTCTTGACCGTTCCAAGTCTCCTGCTCAAGAAAAACAGGATGACTTTCCTTTTCAGAAAACCGAACGACCTTGTCTTCGATGCTCGGGCAGTATCGCGGTCCGACGCCCTCTATCTGGCCCGAATACATTGCGCTCTCATGCAGATTAGCTTGTATCAGGTCGTGGGTGGTGGAAGTTGTCCGAGTTTGCCAACAGGGCAAGAGCGCCTTGGCAACTTGAATTGATTCATGAATATAGCTAAACGGACCTGCGTCTGGCTCACTCTCAAGCGGAGGCGTCTTGGCAAAGTCGACGGATCGCTTTGAGATTCTCGGCGTGGTTCCAGTTTTGAATCGTCGCATTCGAACGCCGCTAGAGCGAAGCCAATCGCTCAAAGTCACGGAAGGCACGTCACCATGCCGGGCGGCTACCGTCTTCTCTTTGCCTTGGTGACAAAGGCCATTGAGAAACGTTCCGGTTGTAAGGACCACCGCTACCGCCGAGAGTTGCGTCCCATCGCTCAACCGAACTCCAGTCACTCGACCACCAACTGTTTCGACCCGCTCGACCGTTCCTTCGATCAGCTCGAGATTGGGCTGCCCGACGAGTACCTCGCGCATGATCTGTGGTTAGAGGTCTTTGCAGACATGGGCGCGAAGAGTTTGGTCGGCCGGTCCCCGCCCTGTGCCTACCCGCCGAATATGAGTCATGGCCAAGTCGGTCGTGATGCCCATCTGACCACCGAGTGCATCCACTTCTCTCGCGATATGGCCCTTTGCCGGGCCACCAATCGAACAGTTGCAAGGCAGGTGGCCAATTCTATCGAGGCGCATGGTCACGCAAGCGACCCGTCGACCCATGCGCGCGGACGCCAGCGCCGCTTCGATACCAGCCTGCCCCGCACCCACAACAATTACATCAAATTCGATCATCCGGTTTTTCGCGCGAATAGTGTACATGTTCAAGTACGGCGCATCCTGTCCGAAGGTCCACCCACGAAAATGCTTTGACATCAAATTAAATCCGGTATGATCACTTCGTGGGGACCATGACTTGGAAGGGCGTCATTCCAGCAACGACGACCGCCTTTAACGCCGATCTGGAAATCGATCACGACTTCGTAGCGAAACATGCCAAATGGCTGATCGATCACGGCTGCACAGGAATCGTAGCGCCGGGATCACTGGGCGAAGGTGCGACGCTTGTTCACAAGGAGAAAGTGGAACTTCTGCGGACCCTGATCGCGGCAGTCGGTGATCGCGTACCCGTAATGGCCGCCGTCTCCGCGCTCAGCACGGCCGAAGCTGTGGAGTTTGCCAAGGAAGCAGAGCGAGTCGGTTGTCGTGGGCTGATGGTTCTCCCGCCCTATGTCTACAAAGGCACATGGGAAGAAATGCGATTCCACTTCACCTCAATTTTTCACGCCACCGGCTTGGACTGCATGCTCTACAACAACCCGATTGCTTACGGAACAGACGTCATGCCGGAACAGGTGGCAGAATTGGCGGATCGGTACCCTATGCTCGTATCGGTGAAAGAATCGAGCACAGACGTTCGGCGCGTCACCGCAATCCGTGCCCTTTGCGGAGATCGATTGGCGCTCTTTGTCGGAGTTGATGACGTCATTGTCGAGGGGATCGCCGCCGGAGCCTCAGGCTGGATCGCTGGTGTCGTCAATGCCTGTCCCAAAGAATCAGTCGACCTTTTCAACCTTGCCATGTCGGGCAGTCACGAAGAAGCGCGGAAGCTTTATGAGTGGATGCTGCCTCTGCTTCGGCTGGACACGACGTTCGACTTCGTTCAGCTGATCAAGCTCATCCAGGTGGAAGTTGGCATGGGCAATGCGCGCGTCCGGCCCCCGCGTCTTGAGTTGACAGGAGCCAAGCTTGACGAAGTGCAAAGCCTTATTCGCAAGTGCCTGGACGCCCGTCCCAGTTAAACTGGACAGCATGAACTCCGAGGTACTCGACCTTTCTAGCCTATTGCATGGGGCCACGGGTCCATCGTGGGGCACGGCCACCGAGCAGCTTAATGCGACATTCCTTGTCTGGAACGAGGGACGGCTCATGTAAATCACGAGGTTGACGTCGTCATGGTGGTCGTCTCAGGTGAGGGATTGCTGAACATCGATGGAACCGAACATCGCATTGGACCCGGCTCAGTGGCCGTGATTCCGAAGGGCGCCGAACGGGCTATCCGGGCAAGCTCTACCAAATTTGCCTATCTCAACGTTCACCGTCGCAGAAGCCTGCAACTGTCGGCCAAACCCCCTAGGGGTTGATTTGGACTGTCTTGATCTGAGTGTAGAAGTCCTTGGCGACCTCACCCTGCTCGCGCGTGCCAGAACTCGAACCTTTGAATCCGCCAAACGGCGCATGAGGATCGACTCCCGTCGTATCCGCATTGACACGTACCATGCCCGCCTGAACCTGTTGAATGTACTTCAGGGCGCTTCCGAGGTCCTGGGTGCAGAGAGACGCCGACAATCCGAATCGTGTGCCGTTCGCAATCTGAATCGCTTCCTCGACGCTCTCTGCCTCCAGCAGGGTTAGTACGGGCCCGAAGAGCTCATTCTGGGCCAATCCATGAGTCTCCGCGACACCACCCACCACGGTCGGAGCAACGAAAAACCCGTCGGTTGGCCGATCTCCCTGATAGAGGGCCTCAGTGCCACCAATCGCTTCATCGATTCGGCGCTGGGATTCTGCCGTGATGACGGGACCGATTGCCGTGGATTCCGCCATCGGATCACCAATTGGCAGGTCCTGAATGGCGCTTCGCAGTTCGTCGATAAACAGGCTGCGAATGGATCGATCGACCACGACCCGGCTTGTCGCCGTGCACTTTTGACCCGCAAAGCGCATCGCGCCGCCAGCAACGAGGCCAGCCGCTTTTTTTAAATCTGCGTCTGGAAGCACGATCGCAACGTTTTTGCCCCCCATCTCAGTTTGAAACTTCTTGTTTCTTTCTGCGCAGGCCAGCGAAATAGCTTTGCCGGTTTTGTCCGACCCGGTAAAGGAAATCGCAGCCACGTCCCCATGTTCTGCCAGCGCCTTGCCCGCTTCCGCAGACCCCTGCACTACTTGAAATGCCGAGCCGATGCCTGCTGCCTGCGCGGTCTCGGCAAGCAATTCGGCACAGAACCCTGAGTGCTCTGAGGGCTTGAGAATCACCGAGTTACCCACTGCGAGGGCTGGAGCCGCTTTCCAAAGAGGAATCGCCATTGGAAAATTCCAAGGCGTGATCAAGCCGACAATGCCCAACGGTTCGTGGATCGTGAACTGAAGTGCGTTGGGAGTCAGGCTGGGAATCACGTCGCCATGCTTGCGGACGGACTCGCCGGCGAAATAGCGGAGGATCGCCACGCACCTGCCAACTTCACCTTTTGCTTCCCCGATCGGCTTGCCCACTTCCGCCACGATCGCGTTGGCGAGCTCTTCCGACCGAGACTGAATCACATCCGCCCAAGTGTGTAGCTTTTGACTGCGAACCGCGCCCGTGGCGCTCCGCCAGTTTGGACCCTCGACAAGGGCGTGGCGCACCGCTGCGTCGACTTGCTCAGCGCCTCCACCCGGTACCTTTCCCAATACTTCGCTGGGCTTGAATGGATTGATCGATTCGGAAAAACTGGAACCGCCAGGGACGAATTGGTTGCCAATGAAGTGCTTGAGTTCGCGCATAGCCACGAATTAGTTTGACATCAAATTAAAACGGGATCACCCACCGAGGGTTACATCTTGTCGTTGGTACCAATCCAGTGCGCCCTCGAATTGGGACAACTCGTAATCGGGCCACAGTTCATCTACCACGAAGAAATCTGCATAGACGGCTTGCACCGGTAAAAATCCACTGAGGCGCCTCATACCGCCCCATCGAACAACCATATCGATTCGTGAGACCTTTGCCGAACCCAAGAGTGATTGCAAGCGTCCCGTGGGACGGTCACGAGCGGAGCAGATCGCATACTTGATATCCCAAGACCAACCGTAGTTGACCAACAGGTTCACCTTGAGGTGGCCCCGACCCTGCCTCTCCATGGCGAACGGAATCAGGTCCTTGGGAAAAGCAGGATGAGCGGAATCACCGACCACCAGCAGAGCAATGTCGCGCCCCATAGCTTGGGATACGAAGCTCGTGATTGCATCCGTAAAGCCGGATCTCTGTTCGATTGGCCGCTTGAGATTATCGGCGGTAAAGCCGTAAACGCTGACTTCCTCGATGCCTGAGTCGACTAGCTGGTCGAGCATCACCAAGCCCTTTCCCATTCCGGTTGCATAGCCAATGGATGTGTCCAGCCCGCGTGCGCGTGCCCAACGCCGGTTTCCATCCGGAATTAAACCAACATGCCTGGGCAGGCGAGTATATCGGGCATGAATCGACATTGCGCTACTTTGTAGACGACGAAGGAGGGTTCCAGCGGTATTCCCTGGGCGAGACCCCATTCTTGGCGCGAAATGCCTTATTGAACGCCTGAAGATCCGGGATGCCGACCTGGGCGGCAATCTGCTTGATGGGCATATTGGAATGGCAGAGGAGGCGTGCCGCCCTCTCCATTCTTCGCTCACCCAAATATCCGTTGGGAGCCTTTCCCAAGTGACGCTTGAACAACCGTGTGAGATGATTGTGGGACAACTGGAGTTCTCCGGCAAGCGTTGCGATGGAGAGGGGTTCGCCAAGGTGGGTCTCGATAATGCGGACCGCTTTGGATACCATCGGGTGAATCGGCTCCGTGCCACGAACCGGCAGTTGGGTCCTTTCTGCATGCTGCCACAGGAGATCCCATAGCTTGATCTCAGCTCTCATGGGATGAAGCGGATTCAGCCCAAGCGCCTCCTCGAACTGACGCCAGTCCGCTGCAAACGCATCACCGATCGGCAGAATGGGGGCCAAGGACACGGATCCCGTGCCCTTCGGTTCAAAGTGAAAGTATCCGTGGGTGCATCGGTCGGGGAATTGGTATTCCGCCAATGTGTTGGCCGGAGTGACACCCACGCTTCCAGGCACAATGGAATGGGTGACATTACCGATTCGAATGGAACCGTGATACCGGTAAAAATGCAGGCACCAGGGTTCGACTTGAAAGCGTTCGACCGTCTTCGGTCCATGGGTGGCGATCGCGACCACTTTTATTTCGGGCAGGCTGTCCAGCGGACACTCGAAACTCACGTGGGCGAAAATTTACCACGGATCGTCACTCGATGAGTACCAGTTTCGTCGCGAGGGGTTGAAAAATAGGGAGGTGAGTGCCATTCAGTCCGAACCCTATCGGGTCAGCGTTGACGAGTACAGGTCGTTCCGTAAGAATGGCTTCCTTGTCGCGCGCCAGGTCGTGCACACAGACGAGATTGCAGAGATGCAAGCCCACATCGATGATTTGATTCACGGCCGGGTGGAAGTGGAAGGACTGGAACGTCCACGACCGGGTGAAACGTTTCGAGAGGTCGAGAAGCGCCTCCTCCGGATCCACATGATGCATGACCGGATTCCACTTTGGGAGCAGTGGATGCTCCACCCTAGAGTATTGGACATCGTTCAAGCGCTGATCGGTCCGGACGTCCTCGCCATGCAAACTATGATGTTCATCAAGGGGCCGGGATCTGACGGTCAGGGATTTCATCAAGACAGCTATTACATCCCCACCTTTCCGGATTCCCTCATTGGCGCATGGATTGCTATCGACCGGGCAGATACCGAGAATGGATGTCTCTGGATGACCCAAGGCTCGCAGGTTGAACCGATCTACCCACCAGCCAATGGCTATGGCTATGGCGACTGGGGGCTCAAGGATATTCCGGAAGTTTCCAATGTCGGAGGACACTCGAACTCGGACGAGGATCCTGATAACGGACTTCGGCCCATGACATCTCGTTATGACCAAGTGCCGGTCATCCTGGATCCCGGCGACGTCGCCTTCTTCGGCGGACACGTTTTGCACCGGTCGTTGTCTAACAAAACGTCCAACCGAACCAGAAAGGCCTTCGTAAACCACTACTGCAATGCCCGCAGCTTCACAACCTGGGGTGGCGGAAATGAGGAGCACATCCTGGCCCGTGGCAACACCCACCTGCCCTTTGCCAAACCCCGATTTGGAACACCATGCGCGGCCCTGGACCCTCAGCCGTCACTATCCGATCGTGGAGCGGTTCCCACCATGATGATGGCAACCCCCGAAGGTGGCATGGCAGCCCAGGAGCCATCGTCTGAAGACCACGAGGATTGACGAATTCAAACGTTCGTCGAACTAGGCTTTTGCCAGGCTCAACCTTGCGAAGCGCGCATGCCAGCAGCTTGGGATTTCAAAACGACAGGGCTGATGAACTGAGATTCAAAGACTTGTTGCTTGCCTTCAGCGAAAGAAGCGTTGCGGACGAGTTATCCTCCTACCGAAGGAAGGCTTCTACCAAACCGCCATCCACTGGCAGCACCTGGCCCGTTGTCTGGGACAGGCGGTCGCACGCAAGCAGATAGGCGGCATCGGCAACTTTGCCCGGAGAAACCGCCTGCTTCAGCAAGGTTCTCTGTGCGTAAAAGTCGCTGAGCTTTTCTACTAGTGACGCTGTCTCTTCACTGTCGTCAAAGGCGATCTGGTACTTACTTAGGCTGGCAATCACCCGGTCCCTTGGGAACATTTGCGATCCGCTGACGACGGTGGCAGGGGCAACGGCATTAACCCTTGTGGTCGGCGCAAACTCAACCGCAAGTTCCCTCACGAGATGATTCAATGCCGTTTTGCTTGTGTCATAGGCCAATGAGCCTTTCTTGGCAACCACCGCGTTGGCCGAGCTGCACAGCACAATTGACGCCGGCGTCTTCTGCAGCGACATGACTCTTTGGGCTTCCTCCGCGACAATGTTCGAACCCAGAACGTTGATCTGGAATGATTTCAGCCACTCCTCGTCCGAGTTTCTGCCATCGGTAGAAGGAGGGATGAAAACAGCCGCGATGTTTACAAGCACATCGAGTCCGCCAAAGGTTTCAACGCACTTCTTGACGGCGGCTCGCACGCTCTCGCGATTGGTAATGTCGATGGATACACCACTTACCAAGTCCTTTCCGTAGCTCGATTGGAACTGGCTGACACTCTCTTCTACTAACTCTTCATTTCGATCAGCGACCACGAGGCATGCGCCCTGATCGAGCAGCCGAGTGGCGATTTCTCGACCGATGCCCGGCCCGGCGCCAACAAGCAGCACAACTCGACGGGACATCTCCTTTTCCGGTGGCTGACGCTTCAATTTCGCCTCTTCAAGCAGCCAATACTCGATATCGAAGGCTTCCTGTTCAGGCAGCGCAATGTACTGAGAAACTGCTTCCGCCCCGCGCATAACTTCGATTGCGTTCCGATAAAACTCACCCGTCACGCGAGCCTCAGTGGGATTCTTTCCCAACGAAATCATGCCGAGTCCAGGAATGAGCACGACACTGGGGTTGGGATTCCGCATGGCTGGAGAATCCGGTCGACGGCATCGTTCGTAGTAGGAGGCATAATCCTTCCGAAAGTCAGCCAAGGCCTGATCGATACCGCTTTCCGTAAGGTCCTCCAGAATTAGCGGTCGAATTTTGGTGCGCAGAAAATGGTCCGGACAGCTTGTTCCAAGCTGGGCCAAATCTCTAGCCTTGGCGCGGCTCAAATACTCCAAGACCGGCTCGCTCCGATCTACATTGGCAATCAACCGCTGGCCGTTGTAGGCGACCTTGCCTCTTAGCAGTGGAAGCAACTGACTCAGCTGCTCTGCTTTTTCCGGATCTACTCGTTCTCTTACTGTTTCACCAAACGGATGATGCTTGGTTCGAGAAGCAATAAACTCCGCCGCTTGGTTAATGAGTCTGAGTGTCAGCTCGTAGCAAGACTTCCAATCATCCGCCCAACAGATAAATCCGTGCTGACCCATTAGTGCCGAATTGATTCCGGGTTTGGCCAGAATCAAGTCGCGCAACATGAGCCCGAGTTCCAACCCCGGCCGCTTCCA
>CAMLEL010000023.1 GCA_946478935.1 uncultured Armatimonadota bacterium | reverse complement strand
TGGCCGTCGGCACGGCCGGCTCCGGCTCGGCCGCGGCCGCACCCGGCGCCGATTTCCGGGGATCGAAGGCATCGCGCACCGCTTCGCCGACGAAAACGAGCAGCGACAGCATGAGCGCCAGAACCACGAAGACCGGGAGAAATAGACCGAGCAAGACCGAAGCAACTGCTAAATCAAAACCGCGCTTCCACACGCGATAAGGCACCGGTCGCCTAGGTATCGCCGGCCTGGTTCTCCCAACTGTATCGAAGGCGGACTGAGTCTGCACTTTCCCTCTCCAACTAAATTCAATTGGACCATCAACAACGGTGTCTCGAGCCCTTCCTCACCTAGAATATCACAATCCTCTTGCAAAGGAGACAGGCAAATATACCGTGCTGTCAATGTTTTCCAATACTTAACATCCCAGCAAGGCAATTTGTATGCCAAATCAGGTGTCCTCTATTCGACTGTAACTGACTTCGCCAGGTTTCGCGGTTGATCGATTTCGCATCCGTTCATCCTCGCTACGTGGTAAGCAAACAGTTGGAGCGGGATGATGGAAAGGACCGCGTTCAAAAACTCAAAAGGTGTCGCTGGAACCTTTACGGTAAGGTCAGCGGCTTTCTGAACAGTTGTATCGTCCTCCGTAGTCACGCCAATCACGGTTCCTCCTCTGGCTTGGACTTCTTTCATGTTGCTGATTACCTTGTCCAGGGTCGTGGGGTCGGTTGCTCCGAACACGGAGACCACGCCGGGCTGAATCAGGGCCAAAGGACCGTGCTTCATTTCGCCAGCGGGGGATTCCTGGGTTGGAACGTAGGCGACTTCTTTCAGTTTGAGCGCTGCTTCCAAGGCGACGGCAGCATCGGCGCCTCTGCCTAGAAAGAAGCAGAGCGGCATATTCTTGCTTTCCTCGGCGATTCTTTGGATCTGTAGGTCCAACTCGAGCGCTGCCTTGGCCTTGTCCGGCAAGCGATTCAATTCGTCAATCCATTCTTCCACTCTGATTCCAGGCGCTTCTTGCACCTGTGCGATATAGAGGGCAAGCAAGGTCAGGACCAATACTTGCGCGGTATAGGCCTTGGTGCTTGCCACGCTGATTTCTGGGCCAGCCTGCGTAAAGATGGTTCGATCGCACTCGCGGGCTATGCTTGAACCGATCACGTTGACGATGCCAAGCGTGCGAATGCGCCGCGATTTACATAGCCGAAGAGCGGCAAGCGTGTCGGCGGTCTCGCCCGATTGGCTCACGAAAATCGCCAGTGACTTGGGTGAGAGCACAGGATCGCCATAGCGAAACTCGCTTGAGTAGTACACGTCGGTGGGTAGGCGCAGCAGTTTTTCGAACAAATGCTTACCCATTAGGCCAGCGTGATAGGCCGTGCCGCAAGAGATGATATTGACGCGGTCGATCTCCGTCCAAACGTGCTGGCTGAAGATGTTTTCAAATCGAATGCCCTCCTTCTCGTCGATCCGACCGGCCAGGCATTGCCGGATCACGTCCGGCTGCTCGAAAATCTCCTTGAGCATGAAGTGCTCGAACCCACCGCGTTCAGCAGCGTCCACGTCCCAATCGATATGTTGAACTTTGATTGGCAATTCTCTGCCATCTCCATCCATTAGCCGAACTTGATTCTCCTCGAGAACGGCGATCGTGTCTTCCTCGAGTACGACAACTTGCCGAGTGTAGGGCAGAAGGGCTGGTATGTCGCTTGCGAGCATATTTTCCCCTTCTCCCAGGCCGATGACCAATGGTGATGCATTGCGAACCGCTACGATCTTGCCAGGTTCTCGACGGGAAACTACAACTAATGCGTAAGCGCCTCGGAGTCTCTTCACGGCGCGTTTGACGGCGTCTTCCAAGGGACCCCCTTCGTTGTATTCTTCACCAACAATGTGGGCGGCAACTTCGGTGTCGGTCTGGCTCCGGAATCGGTGCCCCAGGGCAGTGAGCTCCTCTTTCAGGTCCAGATAATTCTCGATAATGCCGTTATGGATGATCGCGACCTGTTCGTACGCATCGTAATGCGGGTGAGCGTTCTCATCGGTGGGTCCGCCATGAGTGGCCCAACGAGAGTGGGCGATGGCGAGATGAGCGTCGCTCGGGTGATCTTCAAGCAATGTCCCAAGATTGGTGAGTTTGCCCGCACGTTTAAGGACCTTGATCTGGTCGTCCTCCATCAGAGCGATGCCCGCGCTGTCGTAGCCACGATATTCCAGCCGCTTCAGTTGGTCAAAGACGATGCCGGCCGCCGGTTTCGGCCCCACGTAACCCGCAATTCCGCACACGGTTCATTGTGACATGGCAGGAGCACGGGACCTTACAGCTGCAAGCGCCAGAGAGGCACTCAATGACGGGCGTATGTGTTACACAATCAGTGATCGCTTACTTGAGCCTGCTACGACCGAAGCAATGGACGAAGAACCTCCTGGTCTTCGCGGCATTGCTGTTCGTCGGCGGGTTTCGCGATCCCAATCTGGTGTTGCTGACCATCAGAGCCTTCGTAGCCATGTGCCTTGTGAGCAGCGCAACCTACATTTTTAATGACGTACGTGATCGGGATCGGGATCGCCAGCACCCCCGGAAAAAGCTTCGGCCGATTGCTTCGGGGAACGTTTCGGTTGGATCAGCGCTGGTCATCGCCGTGCTCTGTCTATTCGCTGGCGTGTTGGCGGCTTTGATCAATGCTCAGACACTGCTCATCGTTCTTGCCTATATCGCCCTGCAGGCGGCCTACAACCTTTACTTCAAGCAGATTCCGGTCGCGGACGTCTTTTGTATCGCAATCGGATTCGTGCTGCGAGCGGTCCTTGGCGCCGCCGCCATCTCCGTCACCATTTCCGGTTGGCTCCTGTTTTGCACCGGAGCCTTGGCACTGCTACTGGGCTTTTCCAAACGTAGAAGCGAGTTCCTAACGGTCCAGGAAGCCAAGTCGACGCGTGAGTCGCTTGCCCACTATACGCAGTCATCCTTGGATGCTCTGGTGGCCATCTTTGCCTGTGGCGCAGCTATGTGCTACGGGATTTATTGCCTGGAAAGCGATACGGCGAAGAAGTATCCGGGCCTCATTCTCACGTCTGTGTTCGTGTTCTACGGCATCGCCCGATATGTGATGATCGTCTTTAGTCAGGATGAAGGCGGAGAGCCCGAGACCCTTCTGTACAAGGACAAGCACCTATTGGCGAGCGTCATCCTATTTGTGGTTACTGCGGTCATGGCGATAAGTGGAGTCGAGGTGCCCTTGATCGGCAGTTGAAGATGAGCACATACAAGCATGCGATCGTCATCGGGGCCTCGTCGGGCATTGGCCGCGAAATCGCCCTGCAACTTGCCCGGGAAGGTTGCCGAGTCGCCGCTGTCGCCCGCCGCCTCGACCGTCTCGAGGAACTTGCGGCTGAACAGGAAGGCATTCTGCCGATTGAGCACGACGTCAATCACACGACAGAAGTACCAGAGCTATTTCAACGGGTGACCGGACAGCTGGGCGGGCTCGATCTGGTTGTCTATGCCAGCGGAGTGATGCCGCGGGTGGAAATGGATGAATTCGACACGACTAAAGATGCCTCGATGGTGTTGGTCAACAATCTCGGAGCAGTTGCCTGGCTGAATGAGGCGGCAGCTCGGTTCCAACAGGTGAGGCACGGAACGATCGTCGGCATCGGCAGCGTTGCCGGAGACCGGGGTCGGAGCGGACAGCCCGTTTACAATGCCAGCAAAGCCTTTCTGCACACGTACCTTGAAGCGTTGAGGAACCGCTTATCTAAGCTTGGAGTTGTAGTGACCACGATCAAGCCGGGCCCGATGGATACAGAAATGACTGCGGGTCTGGATCTGCCTCGCGCAATGCCTGCCAGCGATGCAGCAAGGCTTGTACTTAAAAAGGCAAATTCGGGCCGTGAGGTCTACTTGTCCATGGCTCATACGGTGGCTTTTTTTATCATCCGAAACATCCCCTCGGCAATCTTTCGCCGCCTCAAGGTCTGATGCTGCCTAGAGACTCCATACGCCAAAGATCGGGATTTGGAATGGTGAATGCAGCTGATGCCTACCACTTCCAACCCCAGAATGTAACTGAAATCGGGAACGTGTTGGAACTGGCCAAAGCCTTGGATCGGCCAGTCGTTCTGAGAGGAAGTGGTCGCAGCTATGGCGACGCATCAATTCTTCCCGAGGGCATTTCCATAGACCTGACGGCTATGAGGCAAATCTTGGCTTGGGACCCGGATTCCGGGATAGTCGAGTGCGAGCCCGGAGTGACGCTCGAAGATCTCTGGCGAAGGTGTCTTCCCGACGGCTGGTGGCCGCCGGTGGTCAGCGGCACGATGTTCGTCACGTTGGGTGGGGCGCTGGCCATGAACATCCACGGTAAGAATAACTTTCGGGCTGGCTGCCTTGGGGAACATGTGCTCGAATTTGACCTCATGACGAGCGATGGGTCCGTCCAAGCGGTCTCGAGGGGACACGACCTCTTCCATTTGGCAATCTCGGGCGCTGGACTGCTGGGAGTCATCACGCGCATTCGCCTCCAGATGAAAAGAGTAGCCAGCGGCCAGCTAAGCGTCTATGCCGAATCGGCATCAAACTGGGATTCTCAATTCAAGCTCTTCGAGCAGCACCGTGGGTCGTCGGATTATATGGTGAGCTGGGTGGACTGCTTCGCGCGTGGCGCAGCATCCGGGCGGGGGCTGTTCCATGCCGCCAGCCACCCTCAAACGCCCGATCCGGGCAGCCTGCGAATCGAGGGTCAAGACCTCCCGTCGAGAATCCTGGGGGTTTTCCCCAAGTCGGCGGTCTGGAGAATACTTCGGCTATTGAACAATAATGGTTGCATGAGGTTCTTGAATTCTGCGAAACACCATTCCGCAAGAATGATAGGTAACCGAAAGACTTTTCAGCAGTCGCTGGTTGAGTTCTCATTTCTCCTCGACTACGTGCCAAACTGGCGGAACGCGTATCTGCCAGGTGGGTTCGTGCAGTACCAGAGCTTTATTCCGCACGAATCTGCACGCTTGGTCTTTGAAAATCAGATCGACCTTTCGCAGAAGGCGGGGCTGACGCCATACCTCGCGGTCATGAAGCGACACCGCCCGGACACGTTTGTGCTGTCACATGGCGTGGACGGTTATTCCCTGGCGCTCGACTATAAGGTAACTGAACGAAGTGTGACTGATTTGAAGAAATTAGGAAACAGAATGAATGAGATCGTCCTGGCAAACGGCGGCAAGTTCTATCTGGCAAAGGACTCGCTCTTGAGTGCGGACGAATATGCAGCGTCGATGGGGGACGATCTGGGAAGATTCAAGGCCACCAAGCGGATTCTGGACCCTGAGAATCTCTTCCAGAGTCAACTTGCTCGAAGACTGAACCTTCTGCCTGGTAATTTGAACTCATGATTTTGGTGGTTGGGGGCGCAGGCTTCATCGGATCCCACATTGGGAAGCTTCTCCGAGAGAGTGGGGAACCGCATGTCATCTTCGACAACTTGGAAAGTGGTCACCGTTCAGCCCTCCAGGGAAGTCCATTCGTGCCGGGAGATCTACGGAATCCCTTGGACATCGAAACCGTTCTGGACCAGTTTCCCGGGATAGATGTGGTCATGCACTTTGCCGCGTACATCGCAGTCGGTGAAAGCGTTCGGGAACCAGGAAAGTACTACCGGAACAACACGCTGGGTGCCCTCAACTTGCTCGACGGCATGAGGCGTCGTGGCATCGACAAGTTCGTATTCAGCTCCACTGCCGCCGTCTACGGCCATCCTCGACAGGATCAGATTACCGAAGATCATCCGACGCTGCCGATCAATCCGTACGGCTGGAGCAAGCTCATGGTCGAGAGGATGCTGGGCGACTTTGATGCCGCTCATGGGATCAAGAGCGTTGTGCTGCGCTACTTCAATGCCGCCGGCTCAGATCCTGAAGGTGTTTTGGGCGAGGATCATGACCCCGAGGAGCACTTGATACCTGTTGCGCTACTCGCCGCTTCCGGCAAGCGGCCCAGTCTCAAAGTGTTTGGTTCCGAGTACCCAACTCCAGACGGAACCTGCGTCAGGGACTATATCCACGTGCTGGACCTGGCCGATGCGCATATCCGCGCCGCTCGTCATCTCCGAGAAGAGGGCGACAGCGTCACCTACAACTTGGGTAATGGTCGAGGGTTCTCTGTCCGGGAAGTCATCGAGACAGCATCCAAGGTGGTTGGATCCAGAATTCCCCACGAGTACGCTGATCCGCGCCCAGGCGACAGTCCACAACTCGTGGCGGATGCATCACGTATCCAGAACGCTTGGGGGTGGAAACCAAGATACTCGGAACTCACGGAAATCATCGAGCATGCGTGGCGTTGGCGGCAATGCCATCCGGAAGGCTTTGGCGACTAAAGTAAACTACCACCGTTTTGACAACGCTCGAACAGGTTGGGGGTTGCGCGTGGGCATCGTAAAGGAGCTTGCGCCAGAATTTTTGAGCGCGGTGAAATCGGCTTCCTCCGTTTTAATCGGAACGCATTTGAACCCAGACGGGGATGCGTTGGGAAGTGCGTTGGCCGTGAGTCACTTTCTGGATGGTTTAGGCATCCCCAACGATGTGATCTGCCACCACGTTCCACCACGGAATCTCCGTTTCCTTCCCGGCGTGGGCAGAATTCGGCAGACGCCCAAGGAGGAGAAGTATGACCTTGGCATCGTGGTCGACCTGGATTCATTGGAGCGACTGGGCAATACCGAACCCTATTTTTCAGGTTGCGATCGCACGATTTTCGTCGATCACCATGTGCCCCACGATGCTCCCGGTGACATTCGCATTGTCGATACGGCAGCTCGCGCGACGGCCGTGATCCTCACCCGCTTGTTCCATGAGTTGGACGTGGAAATCACCCCGGACATTGCGACTTGCCTCATTGCCGGAATCGTGACGGATACCGGCAGTTTTCGATTCCGCAACACGACTCCGGAGTCACTCAGTTTGGCGGCAAGCTTGCTTGAAAAAGGCGGGGACATCAACCTTGTCAGTGAACAAGTCTTCCAAAGTAAACCAATCTCCAGCGCCCGCTTGCTTGGGTTTGCCCTTGAGCGCATGAACCTTGCCTGCGACGATCGGCTTTGCTGGACCGTACTGACCATCGAGGACTTCGAAGACCATCACGCCGTCGATGAGGACACCGAGGGTTTTGTAAACGAGTTGCTGACGATCGAGACTGTCCAGATTTCGGCCATCTTTAGAGAGCCAAAGCGCGGAAAGATTCGAGTTTCCATTCGCTCTCGAGGCGAATACGACGTCTCCGCTGTCGCACGTCATTTTGGCGGCGGCGGCCACAGAAATGCAGCCGGGTGCAATTTTGAGGGGCCCGTCTCGGAAGCCGTGAGCCAATTGGTCGCAGAATTGAAACGTTGTTTGGAATCATCCTGATCAATAAGGAATCCGGTCGCACGTCTCATGATGTGGTGGACGCCTGCCGGAGGAAGTTCGAAACGCGCCGAGTAGGACATGCCGGGACGCTGGACCCTTTGGCGACTGGCCTTCTCGTTGTGGCCGTTGGACCCGCCACCCGTTTCTTGCAGTATTTACCACTGGAGCCAAAAGAGTACGTGGCTGAGATCACGTTCGGCATCGCAACCACAACCTACGATGGTGAAGGTGAAGTCACGGACCGACGTCCGGTTCCAGAGGATCTCCTTTCGGCGATCGAGAACGTTCGACCGCAGTTTATGGGACTGATCAGCCAGTTGCCGCCGATGTTCAGCGCAATCAAAGTCGGTGGAAAGCCGCTCTACCATTTGGCTCGCCAAGGCAAGGAGATAGCCCGAGAACCGAGAAACGTCCACATCGACACGCTTGAGATAAATGGCATTAGCGAGTCAGTCGTCCGAGCAAGGATCGTGTGTTCAGGCGGAACCTATATCAGGTCCCTTGCCCATGACCTTGGCGATGCTGTGGGCTGTGGAGCATTCCTCAGCCAACTCCATCGAACAAGGGTGGGCCGATTCCACGTCGATCAGGGCAAAGACCTTGGAGCGGCGTCTGAGCGAGATCTGATTTCATTGCGCTCGGCGCTCGAACCCATGCCGATGCTGAATCTGAGTGAGTCGCAGGTTCACCTGATCCGAGATGGCCGAAAGGTTGACCTGCCGTCTGACGTGGCCGGAAACCTGGTGGCGTTGCTCGATCCGGATGGAAGTGTGTTTAGCGTTGCCCGAGTGATGGAAGGTCAGTTGCAGCCCGAGTGCGTGATTCCCAAGGAGGCCTTTCATGCCCTTTCTTGAGCCTTGCGGAAACAAACGAATCCTGAAGGGCCAGCTGGTGGTGACTTGGCTGTGGTTGGCTATTACGGTCGTTGGAATCTTCCTGCGCCCAGATTCCAGCGGTCATGGCACCCACCAGCAGCTTGGATTGCCGCCATGTCCCAGTGTCCTGCTCTTCGACAAGCCATGCCCAGGATGTGGTTTGACCACGTCCTGGACGGCCACGATTCATGGCAACTTTGTGCAGGCGTTCGCCGCGCATCCATTGGGACCAATCCTGTATTTGGGTCTGACGGTTGTGGCGCTACTCAACATCTTCGCCTACTTCAAAGGATATCGGTTGGACACTTCCGGCAGAAGGTGGATGACAGGAATCGTCATTGGCGCCGTCATCTTTTTTGGATTCGGAATCGTCCGGTTTGTAACGACCGACACTTACCGCTCGCCAAACGAACTCCAAAGCTATTTCAAGACGTTGGCAGAGCGAGAAACGGCCCAAACGTCCAAGCCCTAATCAGAAATCTGTGCATAATCCTTTCTTGACAACTCAATCCCTCGGTCAGGGAAGGAAACACCATGCAACAGCCCTACGAACAATCCTATCTTTATCGTCTCCGCCACTCGGCCGCCCACCTGATGGCCCAAGCGGTGACTGAGCTCTATCCCGGCGCAAAGCTCTCCATCGGACCCCCGATCGAAAATGGCTTTTATTACGACATCGATTTCCCAGAACCGCTGAAAGAAGAGGATCTGCCGAAAATCGAGAAGCGCATGAAAGAGCTCTCGAAGCTGGACCAGCGTATCGAACGAACGGAAGTCTCCCGCGACGATGCCCGGCGCCTTATCCTCGACGACTCAATTCCAAGCATGGGCCAGCAGGTGGCTGAGTACAAGCTGCAGCTACTGGATGCGATTCCGGAAGGAGAGACGATCAGTTTTTATGATCAGCAGCGCACGGACCGTGAAGGAACGCTTCACCGATTTCTTGATCTCTGTCGCGGTCCCCACGTGGACTCCACCAAAGAGATCAAGCACTTCAAGCTAATGAATTTGGCTGGTGCCTATTGGCGCGGCGACGTGAAGAACAAGCAGCTCACAAGAATTTACGGAACGGCCTTTGAATCGGCCGAGGATTTGGAACGCCACCTGCTCATGCTGGAGGAGGCGAAGAAACGCGATCACCGCATCCTTGGAAAAGAGCTGGGACTCTTTATGTTCAGTCCGCGAGTGGGAACGGGCCTGCCACTGTGGCTACCCAAGGGCGCGATCCTGCGGGATACGCTCATCGACTTTCTAAAGAAGGAGCAGCTTGCCCGGGGCTACGATCCCGTGGTCACACCGCATATCGGCAACATCCGACTCTACGAGAAAAGCGGCCACATCATCACTTACAAAGAGAAGATGTTCCCATTTATGGAGGACGAGGAGAAAGAGACGTACATCCTCAAGCCCATGAACTGCCCGTTCCACATCGAGATTTATGCCTCTCAAATGCGCTCCTACCGCGATTTGCCCGTTCGGTATGCAGAATTCGGTACCGTCCATCGATATGAGCAGAGCGGGGAAGTGACGGGCATTCTGAGGGCACGTGGCTTCACGCAAGATGACGCCCACCTCTTCGTGACTCCCGATCAACTGCAAGAAGAGTTCTTGGGTGTCGTCGACCTGATGCAGACGGTTTGGAACAAGCTTGGCCTGAACGATGTCAAGTTGCGGTTGGGAACGAAGGATCCAAGCTCCGACAAATATGTTGGACACGACGATGACTGGAAAGCGGCCACCGCCGCCATCGAAAACGCGTGCCAGTCAAAGGGAATCGAGTATTTCGTCTCCGAGGGCGATGCCGCATTCTATGGCCCCAAACTGGATGTGATCATTCGAGACGCCCTTGGCCGTGAATGGCAGATGGGCACCGTCCAGGTGGACTACACGCTTCCTGAGCGTTTTGAACTCGAGTACATCGGCGAGGATTCAAAGCCACATCGTCCCATCATGATCCACCGGGCGCCATTTGGGTCGATCGAGCGAATGATTGGTCTGATCACGGAGCAGTACGCAGGCGCTTATCCGTTCTGGATGTCTCCCGTGCAGATCAGCGTGCTTCCGATCGCGGATCGACACAATGAGCCTGCGCAACGGCTTGTCGACCGCCTTCGAGATACGCTCTTCGACACGCGAAATCTGCGCGTCACGATCGACGACCGACGCGAAACTCTGGGCAAGAAGATTCGGGAAGCCCAGCTTCAGAAAGTGCCTTTCATGCTGATTCTGGGTGATAAGGATTTGGAGAATGGCACGGTAGGAGTCCGGAGTCGCGAAGAAGGTGACCTTGGGGCAATGCCTGTCGAGAAGTTTCTTGAGATAGCGACCGCCTAAAATGTAGTTGGGGCGGCCTTTGGCCTCCACTACTGATTGCTTGAACAAACGCGATCAGCGGTTGGGATCGTCGGTCGGCATGTTGGCCGCTACGCCTTTCTTGGCGCCTTCAGTCGCGCTGACTGGGGCCTGCTTCACATCGCCTCCATAACCGACCTCTTCTTCCTTGCTACAGGCGGTCAGAGAGATCATGGCGACGGCGAGCGCGGCAAGCATCAGCAGGTTCTTCATTGACTAACCTCCTCCGAAGTCGCACTGCTGAGCTGTGTAGTTGAACTCAGAGTCAGGTCGGAAGAATCCGGGATAGTAGGTTCGTCCTGCACCCTTGGTTCCACCAGGGGAAACGCAGTCGGTCATCCAATACGGAGATCCTGGAGGGCCACCTGGATCAAAGGCACTGAATGGGCTGCTGTTGACGTTCTCGGCATAGGCTGGCCAGTTGGGTGCGTTGAACTGATAGATTCTTGCGGAAGTATCAGCTGCAATCATCGGCATACCGCGACCGTACTGCCAAGCAGTAAAGTTACCCGCCGAACCCACGAGGAACCAGGAGTAGCCATAAGTTGGCGTTCCGCCCTGCGGACCTGCGTCGGGAGTGAACCGGCAAGCGCTGCCTGCGCCAAAGCAGTCCAGCATCGGCTGGGAAAGCGAAGCGCCAAGTAGATTCTGCTTGAACATACCGGGCCAGAAAGCAACGACCTTCGAGGGGTTGCTGATGGCGGTGCCGCTCCAAGCGTGCAACATACCGTTCATGGTGATGTTCACACCCTTGGGTACGGGCTGACCGGCAGCTTGTGTAAGAACATTTACGTTCGTAAGCCCGTTAGCGCCCAGCATGTCATAGTTCTTGACATAGGGATACATGGAGTTATGAACGTACATGGTCTCTTCGGTCTTGCGCGGATCGACATTTCGTGCGGCGCTGCTCGACCATCCGGCTGGCGTGGCGTGGTAGGAACCCCAGCGCCAAGTGTTACCGACGGTGTTGAACGCGAATGCCAGCGGGAAATTATCGTCGTAATCCGCGAGATAGATTTGTGCACCAGTACCAATCTGCTTGTATTGGCTCAAAGTGGCAGTTTTCTTGGCTGCTTCTTTTGCCTGGGCAAAGACAGGGAAGAGGATCGCCGCCAGAATGGCGATGATGGCAATGACTACTAGTAATTCAATAAGCGTAAACGCTCGGCGAATCATACAAAACCTCCAATAAGGGGTAAGAATCATCCGTGCTAAAGGAGTCCAAACGGATTCCCTCGCATAGACAATGACGAGCGATTTTGCCATATGGTTCGCAAAGTTTGCAAGTCTCTCGTCTGATCACCTTCTCGCGTCGTATAGTATGCGTTTGTTGCCACTAAACAGTAATTTCTAGTTTAGAGTACTAATGATTAGAGCTGCCCCGTTCCGCCACCGTCGGTCGGCTGGTTCATTGCTGGAGCATTTGCGTTCGGATTCGTGCTCGAGCTTGGAGTCTTGGGGGATTCCGCCGGCATTTGGCCCGGCTTGATTCCTTCCTTGAACAAGGTCTTCATCTCTTGCTTTTCGGCGTCGGTGAGTTTGGTTGCGTCCTGCCCACAGCCGATCAGAGATCCAATCACGATGCTGAGTATCAATGGTGTAACGTTTTTCATATTAAGGGAATGGCCGCGCGTTGCCACGTGCGCGGCCAAATGTTCAGATTTAGTTGGTCGGCTGCAAATGGATCATGCAGCGATTGGACGGAGCCAGATTGCAAGTCTCTGTGCGGTACAGCGCGGGCAGGCCCATCGACTTTGCATGCCCATCTGCGAACCCGATGTTAGACATGCCCTTGCGGATTTTCGCCGCAATTGCATCCGGAATGTTATATCGATCCCCAGGAGGATTCCCGCGCAGTTCTGAGCAAGACTTCGGACCGCCGTTCCAACGTGGGGTGGCGCCACCGATGCTATCGCCGCCAGGGCTGTAGGGTCGAAATGCACAGGTGCCGAGTTCCTCATCCTTTGGACGATTCGTTGAATAATCGGCCGTTGGCTCGCCAGCATCGAAGATCAGTGCTTGCGCGGCGACGTCTTGAAGCTGAGTCTGCGAGATGCTTGGCGTCGTGACGTAAGCGCAAGAACCCCAGCAACCAACGCCACCGGTCGGGGCGGCCCAACCCATCACACCGTTATGTAGTGATCCAACCGCATTCAATGCGCGTGCAAGCGAGTTGGCGTTGCTGACATTGTAGTATGGTTGGCCCTTCATCTGGGCTCGCGGAATAGAGCCGTAGGTGCCGCCGACCCACTTCCAAAATGATCCGTAGAAGGGGTCAGACTGGGCGCTCGGATTTGGTTCGCCTTGGGGATTGCGAAAGATCTCGAGATTCTTTGTGTAGGGTTCGATCATGAACATCCAAAGGAAGTTCGCATTGGTTCCGGCGTCCGTTCGCGATGCCAAGGGAAAGACATCGTCAAAGTCCGCGCTGTACATAACGCAAGCCAGGTTGAGCTGTTTGACGTTCGAGAGTCCGGACGTCTTCTTGGCCGCTTCTTTGGCTTGTGCAAACACTGGAAATAGGATCGCCGCCAAGATGGCGATGATCGCAATAACGACTAATAATTCGATCAGGGTAAAGGCCCGAGACCTATTCATGAGTTGACCACCTGCGGTCTAACGTCGACCGCCATTATTCACGGTACTTCGGGTCTACGCACGTCCGTTACAATCTTTAATGGTCTGGTGAGCCTGGACTACTAATTGTCATTCTTGAGGACTATTCGTAGCGCATGGCCTCGACCGGGTCCTTACGCGCAGCCCGGATGGCAGGAATCAAGCCGAATACGATTCCGACGGTTAAGCAAACAGATGCCGCCAGAAGGACAATCGAAACGGTGATCATGGGCTTGATCGGGGTGTAGTAGTAAAGCGCCAGACAAACCAAATAGCTGATCGCCAAGCCAACGAGGCCGCCCAATGAGGCAAGGATGGTTGCTTCGATGAGGAATTGCGAGAAGATATCGCCCTTTGACGCTCCAACCGTCTTTCGAATACCAA
>CAMLEL010000022.1 GCA_946478935.1 uncultured Armatimonadota bacterium | reverse complement strand
GGAAATCAAAGACGTATTCGGAATCCTATCCAAGCAAACCGGCGTGACGATCGAACTCTCTGAAGATGTTCCGGCCTTCAAACTCGACGTCTTCTTGATCAACACCTCCCTCAAGTACGCACTGGATGAGATCACTCGGGCGACCAAGCTCAAGTATCGTTTAACGGATAACCTCTCGATCGCGATTGAGAAGTAATCATCGGTGTCCCGCGCAAAACACTCGGGACGCCCATCACTCTCTCAGATGATTTCCAGGTAGTCCTTGTCTGGAAGCTTGGGGAAAGGCGCCGTTGGCAACGTCTGATACCAAAAGGCCACGCTGGCAATGTCATCCTGCAGGGGCAGGTATCTGCCTCCAGACCTCCAACCCAGGGCTTGGATTGTCACCTTCAAATCCTTGTCGAACCGCACCGGGTCCATGATGTGCCAACGGTACATGCCGAACCGCGTATTGGCCTGGTAGTGCCCATCAGGTCGAATGACCTGTGGCAACCCAGCATAGGGTGTGTTGAATGTGGTGTATTCGATGGTTTCAACCCCTGGTCCGTGTTGCACCTTGGCATCGAAGTCGTAGGAGCCGCAGAAGTAGTCCTCAGTGCCAGTTCCGCAGATCGTCGGAAAATCACCGTCGCCATCCATGAAGAACTTGATTTCGCCTTCGCCCCACCATCCGTTGCTGTTCACCTGCCACGCCATATACGTTCCAACGTAGTGTCCTTTTCCGCTCACCCCATCTAATAGGGTGTAGACCTCTTTGTACGGAAGGGGATTGGTGCGCCGAAACTGGGCGTGAAAATAGGCACAGTCCTCCGAAACTTCCGTGAGGGTGTAGTTCACCTGATAGTAAAGAACCATGGCTTCAGGCGCGATGTTGGTCAACGTGATGCGGCATCGCTTCCTGAAAGGCATCTCCCAATAACAATTGAAAGCGCTGCCTGGATTTACACAGATCGGCAGTGAAGCAACTTGAGCGAACTTGCCCCAACCGCAGGCAAAGAAGTCGCCGATCGGACACTCGACTGACGGCTGCTCTTGGTCATCCCAATAGATTCTTAGAATCGAGAATCGCCAGTTGCCTGTAGGAGTCAGCCAGATCTGCTGAATCGCCCCGGGTCCTTCGATGTCCGCAACCACGTGCTCCTGTTCAGATTCGATCTTCACAAACGGCGAGAGCTTCCAGCCTTGACCTAAGTCGCGGGCGCAATTGGCGGCCGGTCCATCGGTCGACATCCCGGCCTTGCCTTTTTCGCCGGTGAAGTTTTCGGGACTGATCGATCGGGTTTTCGCGTCCGATAGGCGTGAGAGGTTGCCCAGGCTCAATCCCAGGCCATTAAATGACGACATTGGGCTATCTTAGCCGACCCGCGATCACGAATCGAATCGTCGCCCGCGCTCAGAAATCGAAGTCGTCGATATTCTCTTTGGTAAAAGTGATCGTGCCGCCGAGCATGACGTTATCACCTTCGACCTTCTTCTCGCCAAGCCGCCCTGCCTTGATCGCCGAAGAACCGGACTTTAGGTCGCCATCCGCCAGTGCCCGGGCCGTATAGATGGTCAGATATCCAAGGTCTTTGGTATTCCACAGAATGACCGACTTAACGACTCCATCCTTGACGTAAGTCCGCATATCATTTGGCGTAGAGAGCCCGGTTACAAATACCTTTCCACTCTTACCAGCTTGTTTGATGGCTTCCGCAGCTCCTGGAAATGCGACGGAGCTGATTGCGAAAATGCCTTTCAAGTTCGGGTAGGCCTTCATCATGTCTTGGGAGACCGAGAAAGCCAGCTTCTGATCCTCATTGGAAGGCTTGATGCCCACCAACTTCAAATTCGGATACTCTTCGAGCCGCACTTTCATGTGCTTGATCCACTCGTTCTGGTTTGCGGCAGTAAGGGCCGCAGTGACGATTGCCACTTCACCCGAAGCAGACTCGCCTCCCAAATCTTTCGCCATGCCGTCGACCAACGCAAAGCCAATCTCCTTTGGCGTCGCCTGGTTGACCATGAACTCTCGGGTTTCCGGACCGGCATCCGCATCCCAGGTGATGACCTTGATCCCAGCTTCCCGGGCTCGCTTCATGGCTGGTGCGAGAACCTCTGGATCGTTTGGTGAAACAGCTATCACGTCCACTCCCTGCGCCGTCCATTGGTCGATCAGTTTCACTGCTTCGGCCGCTTCGCCGCTGGTCGGACCGTCATAGATCAGCTCAACATTTCCAAGCTCCTTCGCTGCTTCCATCGCTCCTTCCGAGCAACTGGTGAAGTAGGGCACGCCCTTTTTCTTTGGCAACATCGCGACCGTGATCTTCTCGCCCGAGGAGGTGGCCGATGACGCAGAACCCGTTGAAGTGTTTACGGGATCGTCCGAACCGCATCCGAAGAGGCATAACGTGCCGATGGCAATCCACGCGGGAAGCAGGGTCCGTTTCATGTTTCTGACTTATTCTGCCTCAGCGGTTTGCGTTCCTGCTGGACTTCGGCCACGTTGCGGCAAACGAGAGAACATCCGCTCAATCAACAAGGCGCCGATCAGAAGCCCCCCCATCACGATCATATTCAGCTCGCTCTGCTTCCAATGCCATGTGACGAACTCACGGGCGAGATGAATAATTGCGAGGCTGAGGAGGATACCGAGCAACCTTCCCCGGCCGCCTTCGATGCTCGTCCCACCCAAGACGACGGCGGTGATTGCTTCGAGCTCCAATCCCATCCCCATGTCTGCCTTGGCGGTGTTGTTCCGAGCCACCAAGAGGACGGCGGCAATTCCGCACACCAATCCACATGCGGCGTAGAGCCAGACGTGCAGCCTTTCAACCGGAATACCAGAGAAGCGCGTCGCCCGCTCTTCCGTCCCGAGCGCCACAACCCAACGTCCAAATCTCGCCTTGGAAATGACGAGATATGCAATGAGTGCCAACGTAACAAAGACGAAGGCTGGATAGGGAATGCCAAGCCACTTTCCTTGAGAAATGTTCTGAAAGGCCGGCGGGTATCCGGAAATGGGACGGGCCAAGCTGATTCCTTCGGCAATTCCCCGAAACAATGCCATGGTGGCCAGCGTGACGATCAATGGGTGGACCTTGAGGCGGGCGATAAGCCAGCCATTGATTGAACCGGCGAGCGCTCCAACGATAATTCCGATCCCAACTCCCAGAAAGGGCGAGAATCCACGCTCGAACGTCAGTCCAACGGATACTCCGCATAGCGCGACAATCGCCCCAACGGAAAGGTCGATCCCTCCAGACATGATGATCAGGAGCATCGGGATAGCGACGATGGCGAGTTCCCAAAGGTGGGTTGACAGCAGCGCCTGGGTCCTTAGAGTCACAAACCGGGGTTCGAGCAGTGCTGCGACCGCCAGGCCAATGATCAACAGTGAGAGCAGAACTCCTTCCCGTGCGCCGAATCGCTTCATGATCGACGTCTCCAGATAATGGAATCACCGACGACAGCAAGCAGAATAAATGCGCCTTGGATCGCACGTTCCCAGTAGACGGCGGCATCACCCAGGTGAAGAAAAACGAGAGCCGACGAAATCACTCCCAGCAGCGCCGTGCCAAGCAGGGAGCCGAATACCGAGCCCTTGCCTCCCCGAATGGATGTACCGCCCACGATCACGGCTGAAATGACCAAGAGTTCCATTCCTGAACCAAAGCCCGATTCGATCACTTGCAGCTGGGTCGAACTCACAAGCGCGGCGATCCCCGAAATGAGACCCATGATCACAAAAACTGCAAGCTTGATGCGGCGGCTGTCAACGCCTCGAAGTTCGGCAGCAGATGGATTGCTGCCAATCGCATAGGCGCGCAGACCCAGACGAGTCCGGCGCGTGAGCCAGACTCCGGCCAGCCCTACCAGTAGGGCAACAGAAACGGCAATTGGGACGCCTCCGAAGGAGCCGCTTCCGATTTGTCGAAGTCCGTCCGGCAGTTTCTCGATCCACCTTCCACCCATCGCAATTTCGGTAGCTGCGCGGAAGAGCGTCAACGTTCCTAAAGTAACGATGATCGAAGGGATGCGCGCAAAGACCACCAAAGCTCCATTCAAAAGTCCGCCCGCACAACCCACGCCAAGGCACACTAACGCCGACAGAGTCGGTGGTAATCCCAATCGGTCAGCCGAAGCACAGATTCCGAGCGATGCCGCGCAAAGTCCCATCAATGATCCAATCGAGATATCGATCTCCCTCATCAAGATCACCATGGTCATTCCCACGCTCAGCATGAATGTGGGCGAAAACCGTACAAGGAGGTCCCGAAGGTTGTCGATCGCCAGGAAACCCGGATTCACTCCCGAAGTCCCCAGAATGATGATCCCCAGGAGACAGGCAATCACAGCAGATCTCGGGATTCCAACTCGACTGGCCCGAATCGGTGGCGAGACGCGATCGCCCGGCAGAGCCAATTCCAGAATCCGGGACTGAGATATTTCAGAGCGTTCGATCGTTCCGGCGTTTCGGCCCTGGTTGATGACCACTACTCGGTCGGCAAGTGCGACGACCTCGCTCATCTCTGACGAAATCACCCCAATGGCCACTCCCTGCTCGGCAAGCTTGGAAATCAACCGATGAATCTGATCTTTGGCCGCCACATCCACCCCGCGCGTCGGCTCATCCAAGATTAGAACCCGAGGCGGGTTCTCCAGCCACTTTCCCAACAAGGTTTTTTGCTGATTCCCTCCGGAGAGCGAGCTCACGGAAGCCGTCATGGATTGTGCTTTGATGCCAAGCTCGCGGATGATCTCGCTGCTTCGCGCTGACTCGGCACCCTGGTTGATCCATGGACCCTGGTGTGGACCCGCTGCCATCATCAGATTCTCTCGGACGGTCAGGGGAAGGTGGAGACCTTCGTGCTGACGGTCCTCTGGAACCAGGGCAACGCCCGCCGAAATGGCTGCTTGAACACCCCTTTTCAAGAGATGGCCATCCACCTGAATCGTTCCCGCACGGACGGGATCGATCCCGAAAATCGCCCGTGCAATCTCCGATCTCCCTGCGCCAACCAATCCAGCAAGCGCAACAACCTCGCCACTACGAACCTGAAATGTGATGCCCTCGACGTCATCAGTGGACAAGCCATCCACAAGTAATCTCGTCTCTCCAACGGTGACCGGCACTCTCTGGCTGAATTCGATTTCTCTCCCCACCATCAGTTCGATGAGCTGATGGGGTGAAGTCTCTCCAATGGAAAGGTCCCCAACAAGCAAGCCATCACGAAGGACGGCGACTCGATCTGCCAGTTCGAATATTTCATTGAGGCGGTGGGAGACATAAAGAATTGCAACCCCACTTGCCCGAAGCCTGCGAATGACTTCAAACAAGGCATCGGTCTCTCGACTCGACAGCGATGCGGTTGCCTCATCGAGGATCAGCAACCGACACTTGGACTGAGTCGCACGAGCGATTGCAACCATCTGGCGCTGGGCAACGCTTCGGCTCCCAAGCGGAACTTCGACCGGAAAGGATTCGCCGACGGCAGCCAGGGATGCCTCCGTGTTGCGACGCATCCGATTTCGCTCTAGCCACCAGACGCCGGGCTCGTGCATCAGCTCATGATTTTCGGATGCATCGAGGTCGAGAAACGCGGAAGACTCTTGGTGAACAATGGATATGCCCCGCCGCTCAGCCTCTTGAACAGAACCCAGCTGGACTACATCACCATCGACGCGAATAGTCCCCTCGTCTGGCAGCAGCGACCCAGAAAGAATCCGATTGAGCGTCGATTTGCCCGCACCGTTCTCTCCGCAAACCGCGAGCACCTCACCTGGGCGAATGGCCAAGTCAAGGGACTTCAATGCCCTGACCCCGCCATAGGCCTTTGAGATCCCGCGAATCTCGATCAGGGCCATGCTCTTACTTCTTAACTTCGGATGTGAACTGGTACTCCCCGGAGCCCACCAGGAAGCCACCGTTCGCCGTGGACTTCAGGCCCTGGCGACTGACGGCTTTCACACCCGGTACGAATATCTCCGCACTAACGTTTGGCGGAATCACCACCCGGGATGTGATTTTCCCGTTCTGAACGCTCCACTCCGACACGATCGGGCCACGCACCGATTCATAACTGGATTTGAGCCATTTTAGATTCGGATCGATTTGAGGGGCGATCATCACCGTTGCATATCCCGCCGACGTGTTGCGAATCCCTGCCGGCTGATCGAACATCCAACCGACTACCGCACCAAAAGCATAGTGGGCGAAC
Source organism: uncultured Armatimonadota bacterium (assembly GCA_946478935.1). The sequence goes on along the minus strand of CAMLEL010000022.1, from coordinate 7,513 downwards.
GAGTTCATTCCCGGATCTTGGAAGCCCTTTTCTGGCGTCCAGCCATCCCAGCGCTCCCAAATGCTGGTCGCGCCATTCACGATCGTGAAGCCCCAACTCGGAAAAGTGGTGTTGTGGAGAAGTCGATACGCTACATCGTTTCGCCCGATTTTGGTGAGCACATGCATGATGTCTCGGGTTCCAACGAATCCGGTCGAAAGATGTCCACCACGCTTGTCGATGTCTGCCACCAGCCGCTCCGCCGCTCGCTTGGCCAGTGGTGCATCCAACAGGTCAAAAGCCAGCGCGAGAACATATCCGCACTGGGTATCGCCTTGGACTTTTCCATCCGCATCCACGTACGTCTTCTGAAATGCGGCCCGGACTCGATTGTAAAGTTCATCGTAGTACTTGGCCTCGTCCGCCTTTCCAAGCGCCTTCGCCGCTTGGGCAACGATTCTGCTGGATCCCGCAAAATACGCCGTGTAAATCACTTCGTGAGGTGTGTTCGCATTGATACTCAACCAGTCTCCAAAGCAATGGAACTGCTTGGGAGGAAGCAGATCGGGAGTTGAGCGTTTGACGCAGAACTCGATGAACTTCTTCATCTGCGGGTAGTGCTTAGCCAACAGTTCCCGATCTCCATAGGCGTCATAGATCACCCAGGGGCAGATCACCCCAGCGTCTGCCCAGGCTGGACCTCCATCTCCACCAGCGACCTTTAACGGCGCCACCATCGGGTACTGGCCATCTGCCCTTTGGGCATCGTCCAAGGCTTCGAGCCACTTGGTAAAGAACGGCTGCACGTCGGAGAGCATCGTGGCAGTTCGAACATAAGCTTGGGCGTCTCCGGTCCATCCGAGTCGTTCATCGCGCTGCGGACAGTCGGTTGGAACGTCGATGAAGTTCATTCGCTGGGTCCACCATGCGTTGCTGACAAGTTTGTTGAGCATGGGATCGCTTGTTTCGAGTTTGCCAACCGTAGGCGTATCGCTGCTGATGGCAATGGCGACGATTTCGTCACCAGTTGGTTTGTGTCCAAGCCCCGTAACCTCGACGTACTGGAATCCGTGGAACGTAAAACGTGGCGACCATGTCTCTAAACCACCTCGGCAAATGTATGTGTCGATGGTTCGGGCTCCGCGAAGATTCGTGGTGTAGACTGTGCCGTCAGGGTTCAGCCTTTCCGCAAATCGGAGCACGATCTTCTGGCCGGGTTCCCCTTTGATCTTGATTTGCGCAAAGCCGGCGAGGTTCTGCCCAAAGTCGAGAATGTAGGCCCCATCTTTAGGTTCGGTGACTGACTTCGCCTTAAGCTTTGAATAGGGTCGGACTGGCTGCCCGGGGAACATTTCGACGGCAGGGCTGACTTCTGCCCCCAAATCGACTGCCGACCAGTCGCCGGCTTTGTAGCCTGGTTTATCCCAACCCGTGAGTTCCTTCCGAGCATCGTATGATTCCCCCATCAAGAAGTCGGCTTCTAGCGTCGGACCAATGGAGGCTTTCCAATCCGAGCCGCTGTTGACGACCGTTTGCGTCCCGTCCGGATGTTCGACGACAAGGTGGGCCAGAGCCCGAATCTTGGCGCCGTAGTGGTGGCGAATGCCTCCATAGCCAACGTATCCGGCATACCAACCGTCTCCGAGCATCGCACCAATCGCGTTGGCTCCCTTCTTCACCTGCTTCGTAACATCGTGAGCACGAAGATGAACGCGCTTGGCATAATCCGTCCATCCAGGCGTAAAGAGCTCGTCGCTGACGGGTTGGCCGTTCAATCGGAAGTCGACGATCCCAAGCGCGCTGCCGTAGAGGGTTGCCCTTTGAATCGGCTTCTCGACCGTAAATTCCCGCCGCAGATACCGAGCCGGCGGAAGGATGATCTTCTTCGCTCCAACAATTCCCCAAGGCGTACCGCCATAGGCCGTTATAACCTTGGCTCGCTCGGCCGGACCGCTTGAACCCGATCGGACTTCCCAAAACTCATCTGTCTTCAGTTCCTCGGTTCCACCTCCGGGGTAGGCGAGGATCAGCTTGGACACAAGTCCAGACTGCCCCCCAGCATTGGTTGCTTGCACCTGCAGCGTGTTCTCACCCGATTTTAGTTGCGATGTCACGTCCACCTGCACGGGCCGCCGCCAGGCGTCTGTCTGACCGTCACTTTTTGCGACCTGTCGACCATTCAAATTGGCTACAAACTGGTCATCGACCGTGATGTGCAGCGTCGCCTTGGTAAAACCCGATCGCGGGGTGAAGGTCCGCGTGAAAGTGACGGTTTGATCTTCTGAACCCCAAATCCAGGAGGCGCCATCGAATGGATCGACTTGGGCGCTGATCCGTGCGGGAGCATCGAACCCAATCCACTCGGCACGAAGGTCGCGGGTATCGAGCAGACCTGTCGACCAAGTTGCCGCTTTGCTCCACTCTGAAGCGTTGCCAGCCTGGTCCACCACCTGGACTCTCCACCAAACTTTCTGGCCGGATGCAAGCCGTTTGCCCGAGTACGGAATGCCATACATTTCAGCAGAAGAAACCGAGCCCGAATCCCACAGATCCGATGCATCCGGTTCCGATCCGACCTGAATTCGGTAGCCGGATTGTTTGAGATTCCTAGCGGACTTCTCCACCGCTCGTAGTTTCCAACTCAGACGCGGAGTCGACGTACCTATTCCGACTGGGTTGACGATTGCCTCACAGCGAAGCTGAACTGGCTGAAGCGATCCGGGAGCGGCGACTGTCATGAGAATCCAGGCTAGCACGTGCGCATTCTACTGGCAATGGTCAATGCTCGCCAACCCCTTGTCAGGCTCACTTGTATTCCCCTTGGAAGTATATTGACGGCATGGAACTGGCCGAAGCCTTGATCGAGTCTTGGAGTAGGCAGAGCAAAGCCATCGACAATCTAGCCTCGCTGCTGAATGCGGAACTGCTTGAAACCAAGCCTTCCCCGGATGGATGGACCTTGGCCTTTCACCTCTGCCACTTGGTGGAGACGCGAGTCTATTGGCTGCGCCACACCAGCAGCCAACCGTATGCCGAATTCGAGGATCTCTACCACCAGGAGGGGGATGAGTGGATTCCGAACAAAGACCTCGAGGTCATTCGGGCCAACCTGAAGCAAAGCTCAGAGGCCATTGCCAGTTGGCTTGCCTCGAATTTGCATCGAACGGACTCAGCTGGACCTTACGACCATCCCGCTATCTATCTGCAGCACATGGTCTGGCATGAGGGGTGGCATGCTGGGCTGATTATGCTTGGGCTAAGGCTTGCCGGGAAGGAGCCGCCCGAAGAGTGGGAAGACCCCAACATCTGGGGCCTATGGCGAAACTGGGGCTAGTCCCAACTGTTACGGACATCTTGAACCTGGACAGGTACAATTCACGCCATCTTTCCCCATTCTGGACGCATTCTTGCGAATGGATCTGACCAGAATTCGTAGGATGGACCTGCACATGACGAATTCAAACGGCGAAGTGAAGATCGGCACCGCTCAAAAGACCTGGCGTGAGAAGGTCGGCTTGGCAGAGATGCTCAAGGGCGGTGTGATTATGGACGTGGTCAACGTGACTCACGCCAAGATCGCTGAGGATGCCGGAGCCGTCGCCGTCATGGCATTGGAGCGCGTCCCTGCCGACATCCGACGAGATGGCGGAGTCTCTCGGATGAGCGATCCGGAGATGATCCAGTCGATTCAGGCCGCTTGCTCCATTCCCGTCATGGCAAAGTGCCGAATCGGACACTTCGCAGAGGCGCAGATTTTGGAGGCTTTGGAAGTCGACTTTATCGACGAGAGCGAAGTTCTGACCCCGGCTGACGAGGAAAACCACGTCGATAAGCACGCCTTCACCGTCCCGTTCGTTTGCGGCGCTCGCAACCTGGGAGAAGCGCTCCGGCGTTGCGCAGAAGGTGCGGCAATGATCCGCACCAAAGGCGAAGCAGGTACCGGGGACGTTGTTGAGGCGGTGCGCCACATGCGGACAATCATGTCTGACATCCGCCGTGTGCAAAATGCGCGCGAAGATGAGCTTTACGTTCTTGCCAAGGAGCATCAAGCTCCACTGGAGTTGATTCGAATCGTGCACGAGACCGGAAAACTTCCGGTTCCCAACTTCTCCGCTGGAGGAATCGCCACCCCCGCCGACGCTTCCCTCATGATGCAGCTTGGAGCGGAAACGGTTTTCGTAGGCTCTGGCATCTTCAAGTCGGCGCCGTCATCGGCTCCACAAGAGCAGGAAAAGGCTTGGGAGCGCCGAGCCAAGGCAATCGTGGAATCCGTTCTGTTCTATCGCGAGCCAAAGAAACTTGCCGAAATCAGCAAGGGTTTGGGGGAACCGATGGTCGGCATAAACGTCTCAAGCCTCCTGGAGAACGAGAAACTGGCCGTTCGAGGTTGGTAAGCCACCACTGTTTCGAAGCAACGCTAAGGGGATTCAAACAAAGATCTCGAATCCGCCTGTTTCGGCGCGGTGAGCCCCAAATGGGCGTAAGCGTGGTCGGTCACAGTCCGACCCCGAGGAGTCCTCTGGATGAACCCCTGCTGAAGCAGATACGGCTCATAAACATCTTCAATCGTGGTGGCATCTTCGCCGGTCGACGCCGCCAATGTGTCCAACCCCACCGGCCCCCCCTTGTATTTTTCGATCATTGACTTGAGGAGCATACGGTCGACCCGGTCCAATCCGAGATGGTCCACTTCCAAAGCCGAGCAAGCCTTCGCCACAATCATTCGATTAATCGACGAGAGATCGTCCACTTGGGCAAAATCACGGACGCGCCTTAATAGGCGGTTGGCAATTCTGGGTGTGCCTCGTGCCCGTTTGGAGATCTCTTCCGCCCCGTCAGGGTCAATCTGATATCCCAGAATTCCCGCCGACCGCTCGATGATCCGATAGAGCGCCTCGGAATCGTAATACTGGAAGTGCGAGATGATCCCAAACCGGTCGCGCAAGGGTCCCGTGAGCAGCCCTTGCCGAGTCGTCGCCCCAACTACAGTAAAGCGAGGAACATCGAGCCGAATGGACCGCGCAGCAGGTCCCTTACCGATCATGATGTCGACCTTGCAGTCCTCCATCGCTGGATACAGGATCTCCTCCACCGGTCGGCTGAGCCGGTGGATTTCGTCGATGAACAGCACCGCGCCGGGTTCGAGGTTCGTGAGAATGCCAACCAGGTCTCCGGGGCGTTCGATCGCGGGTCCGGAAGTGATGTGAACGATCGCATCCATCTCATTGGCGATAATGTGCGCCAACGTGGTTTTTCCAAGGCCGGGAGGACCATAGAGCAAAACGTGGTCCAACGGTTCTCCCCGCTGTTTGGCAGCCTTCAAAAAGACACTCAAATTGGACTTCAGCTGCTCCTGGCCGATGAACTCAGAAAGACGCTTTGGTCGGAGCGACAGGTCGACGTCACCCGGAATCGGATACGGGTTCAAATCATTTTCGCGGTTCACTTCTTCAGCACCTTCAACGCGAATCGAAGCTGATCCTCGACCTCACTTGCCTGCTCACGAGCATCCGCTGCCGCCGCTTCGGCTTCTGTGCGACGATAGCCCAATGCCAGCAGGGCGTCCACAAGTTCATCGGCCGGCGCTGGGGAGTGTCGCACTGCCGCCACCGCCTTGGCTCGCCTCGCAAACTGCTCTTCGCCAATCTTCTCTCGCAACTCCAAGATAATCCGTTCAGCCAGTCTCGCACCGACTCCCGGGGCCCGGGTCAATGCCCGAGCGTCTTGGCCCTGAATCGCTCCCGCAACGGCATCTTCACCGATCGACCCAATCAATGACAAGCCGACCTTTGGCCCGCATCCTTTGACAGTCATCAGCAGATCGAACAATCGACGCTGAAAAGGCTCCAAAAATCCGTACAGCGATACGCCGTCCTCTCGAAAGATCTGCCGAGTCAGCAGCGTGATCTCAACATCCAGCGTCGGTAGTTGAACCATAACGGACTCTGGCACCAGGACTTCATAGCCGACTCCAGCGCACTCCACCAAAACGGCGCCGCCTTCTCGATCCACCAACGTCCCCCGAAGTCTGCCGATCATTGCTCCATAAGTTACCCTGTGTCTACTATCGACGTTGGAGAACCCTGCGGAGATTCAACGACTACATCAGGCTGTAAGCGTCTACGTCGATCACCATTTGCACCCCTTTAAGCTTAAGGGCTTCTAGGCTTTCTCCGATGACCGACGGGCTGGACTGCGGACCCAACTTCACCAAGATGTGGCGTCTCCAACGGTTATGGAGTCGCTCAAGCGGACAATTGGCCGGTCCCAGCAGCTCGGCGCTGGTCGGGAGGACCTCTCGTAGAGTCGCTGCCGCTGCTTCTGAAGCCTCAGCGACTGCGTCAAAGTTCTCGCCGCTGAATACGATATTCACCAAGCGACGGTACGGCGGATATCCAGCATCTGCTCGCTCCTGTTTGAGCTGCTCAAATAGAGTCGTGTATTCATGACTTTGAGCGGCGATAACCGAAGGATGCTCGGGATTGAAAGTCTGGATGATGACCTTGCCAGCTTTCTCACCCCTCCCCGCCCTTCCGGCAACTTGAGAAAGAAGTTGGAACGTCCGTTCGCTCGACCGGAAGTCCGGAATGTTGAGCGATACGTCGGCCGCCACCACGCCAACGAGCGTAACATTGGGGAAGTCCAGCCCCTTTGCCACCATTTGGGTGCCAACCAGAATGTCCAGGTCACCGGATCTGAAAGAGGCGAGAATCGATTCGAGCGCTCCCTTCTTCTTTGCGATATCACGGTCGAGGCGGGCAACTCGGGCCCCGGGAAACAATTCCATGATCGCCTCTTCGACCTTTTCCGTACCCACGCCGAATGGGTTCATTCGCGTTCCGCCGCACTGAGGACAGGTGTCGGGGCTCCTCATCCGAAAATCGCAGTGATGGCATTTGAGCAGGCCCGCCCGCCGGTGGTAACTCAGGGACACGGAGCACCGTGGACAGAGCATCTGCGCCCCACAGTCGCGGCAAATCACAAAGGGCGCGTAGGCCCGGCGGTTCAAAAAGAAGATCGCCTGTTCTCCGCGCTCGAGAGTTGCGGCAAGCTCCTGCTGGAGTTCGTCCGATAGTACGGCAGGTTTGCCGCTTCGATAACCAGCCGACAGGTCTACGATCTGAACGTCAGGCAGCTTTGCGCTGGCGGCCCTTTCCGGCAAGCTCAGTAAGGTGAGCTTCTCCTCTTCCGCCTCTCGGAACGATTCGATGGATGGCGTCGCTGAGCCAAAGACAACCGGGCAACCGTGAATTTGCGCCAAGAACTCAGCGAGGCGCTTGCTGTGGTATCGCGGCGATGAGTCTTGCTTGTAAGAAGCTTCGTGCTCTTCATCCATGACAATCAGTCCAAGGTTGTCCAACGGTGCAAAAAGGGCCGAGCGAGCCCCGAGAGCGACCGGGGCAGTCCCCTCACGAATGTTCATCCAGTTTTGCAAACGCTCGCTTGGCGGAAGGTCCGAATGCAGCACTGCCACGCCCTGGCCAAAGCGTTCCCGTAACTGCGAGATTGCTTGAGTCGCGAGCGCGATTTCGGG
>CAMLEL010000021.1 GCA_946478935.1 uncultured Armatimonadota bacterium | reverse complement strand
GACCGCCACGCAGTTCAGCGCGTTATCAGCGACTCGAACCGGAATATCCGTCACGCTGTGAAGGAGACGATCCAGTCCGCGCAACAGTGCACCTCCACCAGTGAGCGTGATACCACGTTCGATAATGTCGCTTCCGAGTTCGGGCGGTGTTTCTTCTAAGACGCTGCAAAGCTTCTCTGCGATCTGGCGCACCGGTTCATTGAGTGCCTCCCGAACCTCCTCGCTTGAGATCTCGACTGTCTTGGGCAAGCCCGCAACGAGGTCCCGGCCGCGGATCTCCATTCGAAGTTCCTGCGGCAATGGGAACGCTGAGCCGATTTGGATCTTGATCTCTTCGGACGTCGGATCACCGATCATCAGGTTGTAGGCGTTTCGGATGTGTCGGATGATCGCTTCATCGAGCTTATTGCCACCCACGCGCAAACTGTGTGACAGCACGATGCCGCCAAGGGAGATTACGGCAATGTCAGTGGTTCCGCCACCGATGTCCACCACCATGTTTCCGCCTGGCGCTGCAATGGGCAGCCCGGCTCCGATCGCTGCCGCCATCGGTTCTTCGATCGTCATCGCGATGCCAGCGCCGGCTTCCTTTGCGGCCTGGATAACGGCTCGCCGCTCAACGTTGGTCACCCCACTCGGCACGCAGACGAGCGTTGTCGGCTTAAACATTCGCCGGGCGCCACAGGTTTTGTTCAAGATGTACTCAAGCATCTTGAGAGTGGTGCTGTAGTCCGCGATCACGCCATCTTTGAGTGGACGGATCGCGGCGATGTTGCCGGGGGTCCGGCCCAGCATGTCACGGGCTTCATTGCCGACCGCCAACACTTTGCCATTTTGGGAGCTGATCGCGACGACCGTCGGCTCACTCAGAACAATTCCCTTTCCCCGGCGGAAAACGAGAATATTTGCCGTCCCGAGGTCGATGCCAATTTCTGGAGCCAGTCTCAAGTCAGTACGCGCCTTCCGACGCGGTGAGCGGCGTATCGTCTGGTATCTGGACACGTCGAATCTGTGCCCCGAGGCTTGCCAACGTCTTTTCGAACGCTTCGTATCCTCGATCGATGAAGTGAATATTTTTGACCGTGGTCTCTCCTTTGGCAGCGAGCGCGGCCAAGACCAATGCTGCCCCGGCGCGGAGGTCGCTTGCTTCCACGATCGCACCGCGGAGCTTGTCGACCCCGGTGATCAGCGCCACTCTTCCTTCGGCGCGGATATTCGCTCCCATTCGGTTCAGCTCCTGAATATGGCCGATGCGGCTCTCATAAATGGTTTCTTCCACCACACTTGTCCCTTCTGCAAGGGTCAGCACGGCGGCCATAGGCTGCTGCATATCGGTCGGGAACCCGGGATGCGGCATGGTTTTGATATTGGTTCCAGTGAGTCTCTGTTTGGCTTCGATCTTCACCCAGTCAGGACCTTCCTCGATTTCCGCTCCCGCTTCTCGGAGCTTATTCGCCACTGCCATCTGTTCTTCGGGCAGAATTCCGCGGACTGTGACGCAACCGCCAGTGATCGCGCCGGCGAGCAAATAGGTGCCAGCTTGCATCCGGTCAGCCGGAACCCGAAACTCGACCGCATTCAACCGATCTACGCCAATAATTGTGATCGTGCTGGTTCCCGCGCCCTCGATTCGTGCGCCCATGCGGTTCAGAAAGTCGGCAAGCGCGGTCACCTCAGGCTCGATCGCCGCATTCTGGATGGTCGTGACGCCTTTGGCGAGAACTGCCGTCGACATCAGGTGCTGAGTCGCGCCCGCGCTTGGAAAATCAAGATAGATTTCCGTGCCCTTCAGCTGATCACATTCTGCGAAATACGACCCGCTCGCCAACTCGACGTTCGCTCCAAGAGCGCGGAGTCCCTTGAGGTGGAAATCCACGGGACGCGCACCGATCTTGCAGCCACCGGGTGCGGGAAGTTTGATCCGCTTGGTGCGGGCCATCAACGGGCCCAGTAGGTAGAAAGAGGTTCGGATCGCCCGCACCGTTTCTTCGTCTGCATCGGCGGCGTGGATTGTGGTGCAGTCAATCTCCAGCCGATCGCCATCCCAGCGGACCTTGGCGCCGAATCGCTCTAAAAGATTGGCCTTGATGCGCGTGTCCGAAAGATTCGGAATGTTCGTGAGAACCGTGACCCCTTCCGCCAGAACGACCGCTGACATGATCGCCAACGCAGTGTTCTTGCTTCCCCCAACATCGACGACACCTTCCAGGCGCCTTCCGCCCTTGATTTGAAATACGTTCATTACAACCGTTCCTTCCTTGGATGGTTTAGCCCTGTCATTCTATGCGATCTCTCCCGGAATCGCAAATTTTACCGGATTTACCAGGTTTCCTTGGTGAATTCGGGCATAGCCTTCGCAAGTTCGAAAGACGCAATCTACGCAATGATTCAGATTCTCCGTCATCGGAAACCGCTCTCGGAGGTCTTCGACTCGGGAGTCCGCCGCCATATGGGCCTTGATTTCACGATGCTTCTCGCGCCATTCGTCTCTAATCTCTTGGAGGATGGCTGGGTCTGGAATTGTTTCGTGATATCCAAAATTCGCACCTAAAAACACGGGTACCAGTCGAATGTTCTCAGGATCGACTCCCCATGCTGTCATTGCATAAAGGGCGTACCAATGAAGCTGGCGAAGCGTGTACTGTTCCTTCAACGGGGTGACCTTGCCGGTTTTCCAATCAAAAATTGTTATGGTTTCTGGCGATTTAATGGCGAAATCGTAAACCGCATATACCGGAACTTCGTCAATGATGGTCCAAGGGAATTCGCCTGACTTGTGCTCACACATCAACCACTCGGGTTGGGCATCCTCGATCCGCTGCGGAATATCGGTTTCAAAGAATCGGCGGACGGCCAGACGCGCCGTCTCCAAAACGGCCCGATGCTCAGCGCTATCGGGCACTTCGTCGAAGAAGTAGCGATCCAATACCTGCCTGGTTAGGGTCGGCATCTGGCTGCCCTCAAGGGCGGCATCGCGATAGCTTTTGCTCTCGCGAATGTATTCCATCGCGGTTTCTTTCAGCCAGTCATCAAGGTCGGTGCGCCACTGGCGCTCCTTTTTGAAATGGCGGATGGCTTCGGTAATGCCGTCATCCGCGAGTTGACCCGCAAATGCCTGCCAAAAACTGAGCTTGCGCTCGATACTGATGTCCCGACCCAATTCCCCGGGCAGTTCGCGCCCAAAGTTATACAAAAACCATCGTTGTGGGCATGTTTGCAACATTCCCCAGCCCATCCAGCTGAAAAATGGCTTTTCGGGGAAGTTGCGATCCTTGGCCATGAAATCCTATACAAGTATAAGTTTGGCCGAAATTGGGACCACCAGCAGGATTGCTGGGGCAAATTGTGCACGTTTCGCTGCTCTGAATGATGTGAGAGCGGTCAGAGAGATCCTCTGACCGCAAACGCTGCAACCTAACTAGCGGATTCCGAATACGACTTGCAGACTCGTCGTGACCTCGATTTGACCGCCGGCGATGCCGCTTCCGCCGGCACCACTTTCTGCCATGTCAAATCGTGAGTTGGCCGCATACTGCGCCATCGGATAGTAATCGCCGACCTCGGTGATCGAAATCACCTCGGCGACATTCACCTTCATGAGCGACGCAAGCTGAGCCGCCTTTTCTTTGGCAGCATCGGCTGCAAGTTCCCGCGACTTGGACCTGTGCTTGGCATAGCTGTCGATCGAGAATCCGATGTTTTGGACATCCGTTGCGCCAGCGGCCACCGCTGCATCGACAATGTTCGCGATGCTGTCCGGCTTCTTCGTTCGAACCTGGAGCATATGAACGACTTTCCAAACCGACTCCCGAATTCCTGCTTGCGGATTGGCGTTGACCCGATAGATCTGATACTGGACGGTCTGGACGTCTTCTTCCGCCACGCCCGCCTTCTTTACCGCCGCTTTGATTTGGGCAATTGCAGCATCGGCAGCCGATTTCGCTTCGGGGAGCTTCACGGATGTCTTTGTCGTTCCGACGGTCGCCGTCGCCAAGTCTGGCTTGACTCGAATCGAACCTGTTCCTGACACGGTGATCGACCGCTTGAGTTCGTCGTCGTCCGGTTGTTGAGCGAAGGCAGGCGCAACCCCGACTCCGATTGCGAGAATGAGACCTGCCAAGAGTGAACCACTGATGAAGTGCATTTTGTTCATAGCTTCTCCTTTGAGTGACATATAAAGGACGAACCGTTCAAGTGAACGCAGCCTATTGATTGCTGTATAGTGGGACTATGCGGTGGGAGCACGAGGTTGTTTGGAAAGAGGCGACCCCCGTGCTTTCTATTCGAGAAAAGATTCCCGGCCCTCAAATCTCGACGCGCCTAAAGGAACTGCTGAACATCGTCTATGAGGCGGCAGGCGAACATGCCACTGGATTTCCCTTCGCTATTTGGCATGACGTATCGGGTGAGGTTCCCAATCAAGTGTTCGACACCGAAGCCGGTACGCCCATATTCAAAGGCGCAGAAGGCAAAGGGGATGTCATGACCAGTCACCTTCCCGGTGGCACGGTCCTTCAAGTTTCCTACATTGGCCCATACGACGGGCTATCGAATGCCTACCAGGAGATCTTCCAATGGATGCGAGACAACCGGTATGAGCCCGCGGGTCCGCCTTGGGACTGGTATGTGGATGATCCTGCCAAGACGGGAACAGACGAATGCCGGACTTTGATCTGTTGGCCGGTCCGAGTCAATCACTTCAACCATTAGTTCAAGCTCATCGTGTGGAGCAATGTTCATGGGCTCTTAAAGTGAAAAGCGTCCCCGATGGGGACGCTCTTATTTCAAATCTTGGGTGAGATCATTCTTCCGACTTCATGGACTCGTCCAAGCTGCGCTTGCCCTCGTCGAGGCCACGCTTCAACTCGCCAACTCCCTTACCGACGCCTCTCATCAGTTCCGGAATCTTCTTCCCGCCAAAGAGCAGGACGACGACCCCGATCACGATAAGCATCTCGTTTGTGCCAAAACTCATAATTGCTTCCTGGAATGCGCCGAGACCTCGGCACACCTTATTGTGCACCAGTTATGACGCCAAATTCCCGCCGAAGATCGCATCGGCGGCCAAAACCGAGTGGGTTTCGCCATCGATGGCGCAAAAGAGCTGCCCATCAGGACCCACTCCGATCGCAGTACCTTCCTTTCCATCCAGAAACCGGTACGACTTTCCGGGCGTGTGATCGAACAGCATCCAAATTGGCCGCAGGTCTGCCCAAGATACGGGCTCGGGGAGCCGAGGAAAGCGATTCAATATAGCGCGCCCGATCTCTTCTGCCGAGTAGTTCCCTCCACGGTACATCGCAACGCTCGTGGCCCGATCCGCGATCTCCTCGGGGAATGCTTTTTGATTGAGATTAACGCCCACTCCAATGACCGGGATTCGGCGACCCTGAGAGTCCGGGACCAGTTCAGTTAAGATGCCACCCACTTTCCGATCGCCAAACACGAGATCGTTCGGCCATTGCAATTCGCAGTGCAGCACACTGGCGGCGGCACATGCCGTTGCCATACCCAGCAGGTGCGGCGCGGCGAAATCCGCGTAGTCCGTCATGATGATGGACATGGTCAACGAGTCGCCTTTGTCACTGTGCCACAAACGATCAAAGCGACCACGACCGCCATTCTGGTGGTTGGCAAATACCACTCCGACCGGTGCCCCATTCCTGACGTGTTCGGCAGCGATCGTTTGGGTTGATTCGACTTGCTCGTAGCCGTCCCACACGGCAAGATCCAAGGGAGACTTCACTCAAACTCCATGTGAAACGGAACCGAAACTGCAGAGTGGGTCAGGGCGCCCACGGAAACCAGGTCCACCCCAGTCTGCGCCACACCGCGAACAGTGTCCAAGCTGATTCCTCCACTTGCCTCAAAGAGGCACCGCCCTTCATAGAGTCGGACGGCCTCACGCATCATGAACGGATCCATATTGTCGAGGAGCACAATATCCGCACCCGCCTCGACGGCAGCTCCAACCATTTCCAAGTTGGTGGCCTCAACTTCGATCTTGATCATGTGTGACGCATACTTCCTGACTGCGGCCACTGCTGCATCTACCGAACCTGTAGCGATGATGTGGTTGTCTTTCACCATCGCTCCATCGTAAAGACCCATCCGATGGTTTCCGCCCCCACCACAGCGCACGGCATATTTCTGCAGGAGTCGCAGACCGGGAATGGTCTTCCGCGTATCAACGATCTTGGCTTTGGTGCCTTCGACGCGCTCCACGAACTTAGATGTAAGCGTCGCAACCCCGCTCAAATGCATGAGGAAATTGAGTGCGACCCGCTCACCCATCAGCGCTCGGCGGGCCGGGGACCGACCCTCGGCAACGACGTCGCCGCGACTGTAGGATTCCCCATCGGCAATCCTCATATCCAGAAAGCATTCGTCTGGATCACTGGTCATCGGCGCGTGAATGTATTCGCAGATTCCCGATCCACACAGCACGCCATCCGACTGTGCCTCGATGCGCCAAGAGACAAGGAGGTCTTCTGGCAGGCAGCTTCCCGTCACATCTCCAGTGCCAATGTCTTCAGACAAGGCAGCGTCGACGAAATAGGTCCAGTTGGTGGGTTCAGGTTGAAGCCAAGTGCTCACGGGTTGGCAAGGTTTACCCCACAGCGAGCGGCCAACTCCTCAACGAGAAGTTCGTACTGGACTTCGAGACCGTTTCGGCTCCAACCTATGGGCACTCTCACTCGCCCAGAGACAATGTAGGCATAGGGCTTGATCGTAACGTGACCCTTGTCGAGCACAAACGTTGCGCTATCACCCTTGATGGTGACTTCGCGAACACGCTTGTAGGTGATCGATTTGATCGATCCGCCCTTCACGATGTCGAAATGCTCCTCTTGGAGCACGTACTCGCTGGCCTCTGCCTGACGGTGCACCATATCGGCCCATGCGCTCTTCCCCAAATCGTATAGCGCTCCGGCGGCATCCGCCACATTCTCACCAACCTTCTTAAAGTCGCTTCGATCACGGTTCGGGTTGACCGCACCTTTGCCTTTCGACTTGGCCGATCGCCGATAACCTTCGGCGGCCGTCTCCAGCCAGCGAATCGCTTCTCCTGCTTTATAGCGGATGGGTTCCATCGTGGCGGATTATAGAGTCCGGGCGTCCAACCCGCAAATAGGGCCTAGGGCTCTGATCTATACTTCCAGCGTGGGAAAGAAGCATCGTCCGGCCGGTGGCGGCGCTTCGGGATCAAAACTCGACGAGGCAATCACCTTGCACCGTTCGGGAAAACTGATCGAAGCGATCCGTATCTACGAGTCGCAGACCCAATTACCCAAGGCAAGGCAATACCTTGGCGTCGCCCATTGTCAACTAGGGGATCGAGAGCGGGGCCTTGAACTCCTGAGATCAGCGGTCGAAGCATGTCCACAAGATTCCGAGGCTTTGGCAAACCTGGCAGTGGTGCTCCATGAAGAGGGCCAGTTTGACGAGTCGTTGAACCTTATTGAGCGGGCAGCGACCTTTGACCCTTCAAACGCCGATCTGCTGGATAAGCGGGGCTTCATTTTGCAGGACCTGGGGCGACACGGTGAGGCCATTCAGAGCTTTGACCTCGCCCTGCAGATTGACCCGCAACATCCCGATGTCTGGTTCCATCGCGGCTACTCACAACTTGAACTTCGGGAATATGGGCCCGCCGAAGCTTCTCTTCGCGAGGTCGTGCGCCTTACACCGCAGAACGATGAGGCATGGACCAACCTGGGCAACGCCCTTCTTGGCCAATTCAAGGGAGTCGAAGCCCTGCAAGCCTATCGCAAAGCGATCGATCTCCGACCTTCGGCTCAAGCGTATCACGCCTTGGCGGGCGGCCTTTCAGCCATGGCCGATCTGCCGGGAGCCTTGCGCGCTGCCCAAACTGCCACACAACTCGAGCCCAAACGGGCCGAATATCAGGCGCACCTGGGATCGCTTTTGTCGGCATCCAAGCGAACGGCCGACGCTATTGAACGCTACGAACGAGCGGTTTCCTTGGAGCCCGCCAATGAATCGCTGACCGTGTCTTTGGCGACCCTGCGGAATCAGACCGGCGACTTCGACGGAGCGATGCAGGTACTGGGTTCCCTCGATGATCCTTCTCCTGCTGCGCAGTTGGTCCGGAGCATCCTGGTGCCGGTCATTCCAAAGGATGTGCAGGAGATGAATTCGGCACGGCAGAAGGCGCTCTCTGGACTCTCCGAACTGGCCAATGTTGACGGCGCGATAGACGACCCGATGCAGCAAGTCAATCTGACCAGTTTCTATTGGAGCTACCATTCTGAAGGTGAATCCGAGCTTCAGCAAGCGGCAGTCGACGCTTACCGGCATCTATCGCCCAGTCTATTTTGGGAGTCTCCCTGGCTGACCGAACCGCGTTCGGGCAAGCTTCGGGTAGGAGTCGTCTCCTCCTTCCTGCGGCGACACACGATTGGCAAACTGTTCCTTCCGCTCATCTCGGCCCTCAAGACCGACGATATCGAAGTGATCAGCTTTGATGCATCCGATGTCGCGGATGACTGGACGCTCCGACTCAATCACTCCGTCGACTTCGCCTACAAGCTCAATTCGGACCTGTCCGCCTGCCGCTCGTTCATCGCAGAGCAGCGTTTAGACGCCTTGTTCTATCCCGAAATCGGGATGAATCCCTTTACGTATTACCTGGCCTTCGCGCGATTGGCTCCCCTTCAGTTCATGACGTGGGGGCACCCTGCCTCGACTGCGCTTCCGAGCATGGACTGCTTTCTCTCCAGCCGTGATCTTGAGTCGCCTGGGAGCGAGGTTCAGTACAGTGAGGAACTTGTGCAGTTTGAGCACCTGATGACCCAATTTGAGCGACCGGAATATAACCCGGTTACGCGCGCCGACCTGGGTCTCCCGGATGATCGCCACCTCTACGTCTGCCCGCAGTCGCTCTTCAAGTTCCATCCCGATTTTGATGCGACTCTCGCAGAGGTCTTACGGAGGGACGCTGATGGAGATTTGATCCTTCTCACCGGAAACGAAAAGGAGTGGGATGATCGCTTGCTGGCTCGGTTCGCGCACAAGATGCCAGACGTGTCCGATCGAATCCACATTCTTCGACGCTTGGATTGGAATGAATACATCGGCCTCTGTGATCATGCCGACGCCATCCTGGATACGTTCTACTTTGGCGGTGGAAACTCATCGTTGGAAGCTTTTTCAGTCGGAGCTCCGATCGTGACGCTTCCTGGCAACATGTTAAGAGGTCGAATCACCTACGCACAGTATCGAGCCATGGAAATGGACGATTTGGTTGCCCATGACCCGGCGCATTACGTCGACTTGGTGGTCAGATTGGCAACGGATTCTGACTGGCGGGCATCTATGCGACAGCAGATTCTTGAGCGGAACGCGGTGCTTTTCGAGAACCCTGCCCCAAAGGAGGAACTGCGCGGCTTTCTCCGAACTCGGCTTCGGAAATAGAAAAGCCTGAACACGAGGTGCTCAGGCTGAATTGAAAATTACTGGAGCGGGCAACGCGATTCGAACGCGCGACCTATTCCTTGGCAAGGAATCGCTCTACCACTGAGCTATGCCCGCAATGAGATTTGGTTATACCCTCTCGCGGTCCGAATTTCAAGCATGACCCGGTCTAAAATAGGCAGTGCCGCACTCCTCATCGCCCGAGCTTAAGGAACTAGCTTTGATCATGGATCGTGCGGCAACGATCGCAATCGATGCACGCAGGCACCAAACAACGGAACTCAAAAAAGACGGTTCGATCGTCACCAATGCGGATCGAGCCGTGGAGACGTACCTGAGGGATGCACTGAGCCGAGAATGGCCAAAGACTTCCTTTTGGGGCGAAGAGTTCGGGACCGAGCCTATCAGCGATGCTGGCCACTGGCTTATCGATCCGATCGATGGCACTTCCAATTTTTCGTTTGGATCGCCCCTCTGGGGCATCAGCGTCGCTCTGGCCAAGGAGGGGCGGATCGAACTAGGCGCCGTGTGGCTTCCGGACTTGAACGAGCACTACCTCAGCAAATTTGGAGAAGGTGCAAGCTGCAATGGAAGGACATTGGAACAGATTCCACCGGGACAAATTGAAGCCCACGAGCTTATCAGCTACG
This sequence comes from uncultured Armatimonadota bacterium, assembly GCA_946478935.1. The sequence goes on along the minus strand of CAMLEL010000021.1, from coordinate 3,729 downwards.
ACGACTCGATCCTGAATCGCTACACCGGCCAAGCCATTGCCGGCAAGATGCGCTATGCCGGAGCGTTCGTGATCGATGGCTGCTTCACCGCCCGGCAGCGTTATCGCGGAATGATTGGAAAAGGCGAATATCTTTACGACGCTGCTGCATGTATTGGGATCAATACAGAATTAGGAGCCGATATTCGCTGGGCGAACGGTGAAGCGCTGGACTATCCGGAGCTAATCGCCGGGAGGCGATTCGACCGGGCCTGGCTCATCTATCCCGGTAACAGCGAATTCTTCTTGGAGGATTGAGCGAGCTTGGTCAGGCGTCAGCAAGTCTGCCGCATCGATCGCGGCATGCACCATGTAAACGCTGCCATCCTGGGAGACCACGGCCCACCCGCCAAGTTGCGTTGGGTCAGCCGTTGGCTTTCCTTGAAAACTACCGTGCAACATGGCCAACAGGGCCCCGCCGATCGTTCTCGCATTTACGAGTTGCTTGGACGTTCCGCGCCTCATGCCGAATAGGTCATAAAGCTTTCCATCTGGATCACAAATGAAGCGATGCGGCGAGCGCATGGTACGGCGAAAGTCGGCTGCACTTTCATGCGTTTCCTGGCAGACGAAGTAGAGCGGAAAGTGCGGATGCGAACGCATCAGAGATACTTGACGCCGACAGAAGACGCATCCGAAATGCCTTAGAAAAACAAGAGCGATGGCGTCGGTGGCGACCAAGTCAGAGAACATGGCGGTAGTGCCGTCATCCAGCGTTACCGTTTCACTTGCGATATTCACCTAGTCTAATAGCTCTTGCAGGTAACGGGTGCGCGACGGATGTTTAAGCTTTTTCAGACTCTTTTGCTCAATCTGCCGAATTCGTTCTCGGGTCACACAAAAGCTACGAGCCACTTCTTCAAGCGTATGGGGCTGGCCGTCCAGCAACCCGAAGCGCATGAGAATAACGTCGCGCTCCCGTTCCGATAACACACACAGGATATCATCGATCCTGCGCCGCAGTACGGCCCGCACAGCGGCATCGGCAGGGGTTTCTCCATGACCGTCCACGATGAACTCGGCAAGGGTGCTGTCTTCGCTCTCGCCAACCGGCATTTCGAGGGAAAGCGGATCGCTGATCGCTCGCAAGAAATCGTGGACCTTCTCTTCTGAGATACCAAGCTGTTCTGCGATTTCAAGCGAGGTTGGTTCGCGGCCCAGGCGTTGTTGAAGCTGGTTGGAGGCGCGCATCAGTCGATTTACGGCTTCCAAGGTATGAACTGGAACGCGAATCGTCCTCCCTTGATCGCTGATCGCTCTTGAAATGGCTTGTCGAATCCACCAAGTGGCATAAGTGCTGAAGCGGAATCCACGGTTGGCGTCGAATTTCTCCACCGCACGGATCAATCCCATGTTGCCTTCTTGGATAAGGTCCTGCATCGAAAGACCACGACCGAGAAACTTTTTGGCAATACTGACGACCAGCCTCAGATTCGCCTCGATAAGCATCTGCTTGCACTGCTCAGAACCTGCCTGCGCACTTCTTGCAAGGGTCACTTCCTGTTCGGCGGTCAGCAGGGGAATTCGACCGATTTTTCGGAGCCACATCTTCACGGAATCTTCGACCGAATTCGGCTCTTCAGTCCCATGATCGACGATCTCTAATTCGTGTTCACCCTCAAGGTTGGGCGCATCGAAACCGCGGATCTTATTGAGTCCAGGGTGGGCGGAGTCAGCTGCGGGAACACTTCCACCGTGAACTTGATCGAGTAGGTTAGCTTGGACCATATTCCGTTACGTGTCGAAGCGGAAGCGACGATGGCAATGTCGCACAACTTCGTGCCCGCCAATTTGCCCCCGATAGCGGGCCCTAGGCAATTCAATATAGCAGACGTTTAACAGATTCCCAAAAAAGCGCAAATAAATTCAAATTCAAGCTTATTAACGCGCAATATTCTTTAACCTGGCAATCGCTTCTTGTACGCGGGTGATTCGCCCGGGATCGTCATTCTGCTTAAGCAATTGCAGGCGATTTCTTTCCAAGAGTTTAGTAAGTTTTGATATTGAATCCTTTACGTATCTGTCCGATATATTGTGGAAACGGGGATCCGTGGAACACTGTTGGACAATATCCTGAGCTTCTGAATCCAATTTGCCGATCCAATGCGCCGGGTCGCCAGTGGGAGAGGAATCGAAAACTGCCGCATACTGTTTGGAAAAGCCGCGACCGACATCCGACACCATCAATTCAGGCAAGACGAGTGCTTCATGGGCGATCACGCGCAGACCAGGAGTCAGCAGTGCGGCAATCAGGGTCGCCTCTGCCACCTGCAGATTAGAAGCAGTTACTGTAAACGTGGCCGGTTGGGATGTCTGCGAATCAGTCGGTTTTTTGGCCGTTTTGCGGCGATGGAGTATGTGCTTTCGCAGGGATTCGCGCACTGAAAGTTGGTCGCGAACCCCGGCGTGTTCGCTAACAAGCTGCTCAATAGTCCGTTCAATTTCCGGAATGTCCGAAGCTTGGGAGAGCGCCTCAACGATCGCATTCCAAAAGGCAGTGTCTTTCTCAGCGTGGGCAGCGACGATCTGTCGGACTCGAAAGGTGGTTGGAGGCGTCGCCTGAGCGACTGCGTCCATCACGGCTTGCGGGCCATAAGTGCGTAACAGCGTATCTGGGTCCTCGCCAGTTGGCATCAGGGCCACGCGCGCGGCAACTTTCTTTTCTCGCAGGACTTCAAGAGCTCGATCGGCCGCTTTCTGGCCCGCACTGTCCGCATCGTAGAGGATCACGACTTCATCGCTCCACCGAGCCAAGCGTTCGGCATGATCCTCGCTGAGGGCGGTTCCCAGCGATGCAATAGCTCCCCCAACTCCGGCACGATGGCACGCAATGACATCAAAGTATCCTTCGCAAAGCACCGCGCGGCGCGGCTTCTCTCGGGCGATGGCAGATGCGGCTCGATGCATCCCATAGAGAACTCGGCTCTTCCGGTACAGGGGGGTGTCGCTGGAATTGATGTATTTCGGCAGGCCGTCTCCAATCAACCGTCCACCAAACAGGTCTCCACGTTCGTCTCGGATCGGGATCATGATTCGGCCACGAAACTTGTCGTAGTAGCCCCCTTGCGAGTCCTCTTCGACCAAGAACAGGGTCCGACAAACCGACAGCGGATGGCCCAGTTTCTTTAGGTGGACTGCCAGCGCCTCACCGACATCAGGGGCATAGCCAATCTCCCAAAGTGCGAGGACTTCCGCATCCATGGACCGATCTTCCAGATACTTGGAAGCCGTCGGCGACTTGCCAAGTTGATCGACGAAGAAGGCTCGCGCAGCCTCCATGATCTCAAGATGCTTGGCTCGCTCCGATCGCGCAGCGCCTTGGTCGCTACGCTTGCCAAGCGTGACTCCGGCCTCCTTGGCCAAGATCTCGAGGGCGTCTCCGAACTCGAGATTCTGAGTCTTCATCACCCAATTGAAGATGTCCCCGCTTTCGCCACATGACCAGCAGCGATAGCGTTGGAGTTGGGGATTGACAGAAAATGAGGGCCTCTTGTCGTCGTGGAACGGACAGAGGCCCTGATAGTTTTTACCGGTTTTCTTCAGGTTGACAGTTCGACCGACAAGACCGACGATATCGATGCGGTTTCGAATTTCGTCGATCTCACCGGCCAACGCAGCTCGACCTTAGGTCTTGCCTGCGGCAACCACGATTCCGGTAACCACCTGCGGCTTGTTTGGACCGAGGCGGGAC
>CAMLEL010000020.1 GCA_946478935.1 uncultured Armatimonadota bacterium | reverse complement strand
CCGGTGCGGTACAGCGGCTTCATGGCGGCATCCCATCGCTGACGCTCTCGATCCCAACGCGATACGTCCATACCGTTAACGAGACCGTGAACTCCAAGGACGTCGATGCCTGCGTTGAATTGCTCGCCCGGTATATCGAGGTGATGGACAAGGGCGACTACACATTTGCCTGAAGCCGTGACTCCTGATCGCGCCTGTTGCAGGTAGCCTTCGGCTCATGCCCCGGTTGAATTCCATCCCTCTTTCCGACTTGCAAATTCGTGACCCTTTTTGGTCGAGATATCACTCTGCACAGTTGGAAAAAGGTCTGTTGTCGCAATTTGACCAGCTGGAAAAGACGGGCCGAATTCGCAACTTCATGCGAGTCGCCAACGCGGAAGCGGGAGGGTTCGAGGGTCTCCGGTTCAATGATAGCGACGTCTACAAGTGGCTGGAAGCGGCCGCCTATGCACTCCTGCACGGTGACTCGCCAGAGTTGCGCAAGGCGATGGACGAGACGATCCGCTGCATCGAGCGAGCCCAAGAGTCGGACGGGTACATCAACACCTATTTTCAACTTACGCATCCGGACATGAAGTGGCGAAACCTGAACGCCATGCACGAGATGTACTGCGGTGGGCACCTTATCGAAGCTGGGATCGCCGTTTTTGAGTGTATAGGGGACCAGCGTCTGCTCGATGTCGGGATTCGGTTTGCCGACCATGTCGCTTCCTTGTTTGGACCCGGAAAGCGGAGTGGATCTTGTGGTCACCAAGAGATCGAGTTGGCGCTAATCAAGCTTTCGGACACGACGAAGAATCAAAGCTACCGCGATTTGGCCGAGTGGATGATCGAGGAACGGGGCAAGCGACCGAGTCCTTTTGAACAGGAGTTGGAAGATAAGGAGGCGATCGCCTTGGCTCCGGCAGCAGCAGCGCTCATGCTGAAGGATGGGAAGTATTCGGGTGAGTACCTGCAAGACCATCTGCCCATTCGAGAACATGACGCCGTGGTTGGCCATGCGGTTCGGGCGATGTACTACTACATCGCAGCGGCTGGGATCGAAGGCGATCCTGAGCTGACTGCAGCCTTGGAGCGGACATGGACAAGTGTCACTCAGCGCCGAATGTATGTTACGGGCGGGATCGGCCCGAGCGGTGACAATGAGGGCTTCACCAGTGACTTCGACCTGCCAAACCTCACTGCCTATGCAGAAACATGCGCCGCTGTGGGCTTGGTGTTTTGGGGCCACTCGCTGCTCCAATTGACGGGAGGTTCCGAGTACGCGGACGTTATGGAGCGTGCACTCTATAACGGAGCCCTTGCCGGCATTTCACTGGACACCACCCACTTCTTTTACGATAATCCCCTCGAAAGCCGGGGGCAGCATAGGCGAACCCCCTGGTTTGGCTGTGCTTGCTGTCCGCCGAATATTGCACGGCTCATCGGCTCGGTGGGGCGCTATGCCGTTTCGATTTCGAACGACGCGTTTTGGGTCCACATACCGATCGGTTTGGAAGCGGCAATGACGTTGAACGGTGTGCCCACGATAATCAAGATCGAATCCAATTATCCATGGTCGGGTGCCATTACGATCACGGTGGAGCCAGAGAAGCCGGTCAATGCCGAGCTTCGCTTCAGGATTCCAGATTGGGCAGACGATGTCGAGACGGAGATTCCGGGGTTAGAAGAAGAGGCGGCGTTTGAGAACGGGTACATCGTCGTGCGGAAGACATGGCAGCAAGGCGACGTTGCCAGGTTCAATGTTGCGATGAAACCCAGGTGGGTTATCTCTGACCCGAGGGTGTTCGAGAACTTGGGTCGGGTCGCTCTGGCCCATGGACCTCTCATTTATGCTGCGGAGGAGCACGACCTTGGATTCGCACCGCAAACGTGTACAGTCGACACAGACGTGGAACTGGATCCGATCCAGGACTCCATTCTTGGTGGAATGATCACCATCACGGTCCCGGCCATACGCGAAGCACAGAACCTATCGGGGCAGCTCTACACGGACCGGGATTCCATTTCTTACGAGTCGACGAAGGTGAAGTACATACCGTACTTTGCCTGGAATAATCGAGGACCCAACGCCATGCAGGTGTGGTTGCGAGCGACCTAGTATGAGGCGATACATTCAAATCTACAAGACGTTTTTCGTATCGTCATTCGCAAGGGAACTTGAATTCCGGGCCAACTTCTTTGCAAAGATTTTTCAAAATGCTATCTGGATCAGTTTCTTTCTACTGATTCTGCTGGTGATCTATCGAAACACGGATTCAGTTGCCGGATGGGGTCGAGGCGATTCGTTCATATTGGCGGCGACGATCTTCATGATGACCTCTGTTGGAACCGCAATCTTCATGTCAATCATGGAAATCCCTCAGCAAGTTAGGATGGGGACGCTAGACTTTATCGTCACCAAGCCGATCGACTCCCAATTCTGGATATCGACGCGACGATTTAACTTTGATAAAGTTGGAACGTTTGTGGCGGGAATCGTGATGCTGGTGGTCGGAGTCATGCAATCACAAGCAAGTCCAAATGCAGTGGACTGGGCTTGCTACCTCGTCCTGACCATCGCTTCATTAGTTATTTACTACTCAGTCTCACTCATTTTGATGACAACAGGAGTCTGGTTGGTGCGCGTCGACAATCTCTGGGTTCTTACGGAGACAATGACCGATGTCGCACGATTTCCAATCGACATTTATGGCTCTGGGATTCGGTCATTCCTGACGTTTGTGCTTCCAATGGCTTTTGTCGCCACCATCCCAGCCTCTCAACTGGTCCATGGTGCAAACCTGACCATGACTCTCCTTGGTATCGTTTGGGCCGCGTTCTTCTTTTGGCTCGCGCGTGAGTTCTGGAAATTTGCCATGCGGCATTACACCAGCGCCAGCAGTTAGCGCGAGCCGCCAATGCTGATCGGCTGACCGCTGGTGCCTGTACCAAACCCAGTGTTGAACGGAAACGCTTTTAAGCGAAGATAGAAATTAACGCTGGTCCCGGCACGGAATCCAATTGGATTATCGATAATCGTCATCACTGCTTCCGCGCAATGCAGGTCGTAAGTTAATTGCAAATGTCGAGACTCAAACCGCTGCAGGTAACCATTGTAGCTAAACAGCGCACTGGTACGGAGGCGACCCCACTTAAAGCCATCAACGAAACCTGTGACCGAACTCCACGTTTTGCGAATTCCATCATACTTGGCTCCCAACCCAACGAATGTAGCACCGGGTCTATAGGCCAGATCGATCCGGAGATTATTCCAGGCACCCTGGAAACTATCGTAGTTGCTCAGAGCGCGAAGCGAAATATAGTCAACTGGCTGATATTCCATTCGTACCCCCACCGATTGCCAAGCAACCTTTGGCCCCAGTGTTTCTCTTTGCAGTTGGAGGATGTCGTACCCTGACTGGGCTCCGAATAAAAGTGTTCGGTAAGGTCGGAAGGACAGGTCTGCGCTTAGGAGATTGGATCTTCCTATTCGATCTATCTGTAAAGGAGAGAAGCCGTAAGGTCTTAAGTAGTTATATCGAACATTAAGGCTTGTATCATAGCCAAGTGCATAACTTGCCTGAAGCCCAAGTCCTAACGTGTATTGGGCAGTATCGTCACTGTAAAGTCCTTGCTTGAAACGGCCAGCAACGTCGAATCGGAATCGGTTGCGGCTACGATCCGGACGATTGATCTGGAGATCGAAGTTTCCTCGGCTAAGCCTGGTCTTGTCAAGCGAGTTCGCAAACTCTCCGACGCTCAATTCAGCGTTGAATGGCCATCCGATGTCTCGGCTACCAAAGAGTCGCCGAGAGTCCGTTAGCAAAGTAAAAACTGGGGTTCGATCCGCGCCGCTGAAGAAGTTATTTGTCTCACCGACGGGAATCGCCCTTTGATATTCGAACTGCGCCATGGCCCGTTTCAAGTCGTAGTCACTCTTTAATTTGAGGTCCATCTGCTCGCGCTCGGAAGAGAAGGATGCGTTGCTGGCTTTGCTCTGTGAGAGCGCGATATCGAACACGGTTCTCAGGTCGGCTGACCACCGACGCACATCCGAAATCTTGAAGTTTTGAGATTCAGCGCGGCTGTTGCCTGATCGATTGTCATTTCTCAGGAAATCAAAACGGGTGTTTATACCCCGTTGTTGTGGAATCAAGAAGCCAAATCTCGTATTGAGGATCGAGGACTCGGGCGCAGAAAGGTAGTTGTTCTTCTGATAATTATTATCAAAAGTAAGAATTCCTAACTTAAATTCCTGACGGTGCCTTGTGTTGACGGTAAGGGTCCGATCGGGTCCTAATACACTGTATGCGCTAACAACTCCCCTCAACAGCGGATTGACATAGTTGAAGTCGAATCCAAGCGCAGGTCCCTTTTTGGTGTAGTAATCGACGTGCGTATCTAGAAAGTTATCGTCTGACCTTAATGGGATACCGAATTTGAATTTGACGTAGTATCCCTCGTCGAATGTCTGACCCACCTCTGGCATGTATCGGTAAGTGCGCTCGTCCAAAGGAATGGAAAGGTAGGGAAGTTTTAATACCGTCTTCTGAAAGATGTTGATTGAGAGCTTACGAAAAATTGCTCGCCGACCGGGGCGGATCGTTGTCTTCGAGGCTTGGATGTGATAGTGGGGAACATCCTTGTCGCAAGACGTTATCTCGCAGTTCTCCCCAAAAATTTCGCGCTCAGAACCATAGGTCGTGCCACCTCGGATGTACAGATTGCGTTGGATGTTTCCGCCCAGCAAACTGGGTCGAGCGTCTACGAATGCATCACGCGCAAGAAACGTATCGTTGCGCATATTCACGGTGACTTCGTCACCCTTGACGAATGCTTTTTCACCAAAGACCTTGACATTGCCAGTCGCCTTGAAAACGCTTGTGTCAAGGTTGCCCTCGATCTCATCGGCAAAGATCTCGTAGCCCCGGTAGACCAGCTGAGCTCCCTCTGTGAGGTGAATCAGGGGGCCGCTACGCTTTGTGTTGCCAGCGCGGAGAATGCGCAGTTCCTGCCGGGTTGGATCTGGACTGGGCGTGGGCAGCTGGCCCGATCGAATGCGAGGATCGTTGACTTGCGGCTGAGTTGGCGGAATCTGCTGTGACTTCGGAAGCAATTCTCGTTCTTTGAGTGTCTGTACAACGTTGCGGATCGCCACGCCAACACTCTGCGAGTAACCGAATGCACAGGCAAGAGCGAGGCAGGCGGTTGCCGCAAGCCTCACTCGAGCCTCCTAATGGCAATCAGGCCGAGCGCGACGAAGATGATGTTTGGTAGCCAAGCGGCCAGCCATGGGGCGGTCCAGCCGTTCTTGCCAAGAATCTCGGTGCTGATGACCCATGCATTGTAGTAAAGCAAAACCAGAATGACGCTGAGCAGGACACCAAGAAATGCCCCGCTCCGGGCAAACATTACGGCAAAAACGGGTCCAACCACAGCAAAAACGAGGCATGCTGCCGGCACTGCGAACCGATTGTGATATTGGACTTCTTCGACTCGGGTATTCATTCCGGATCGCTTGTTTCGTTCGATCGTCTCCTGTAATTGCTCAAGCGTCTTTTCTTCTGCCATCGGACTGCCGAAAACGGACTCGATTTCCACCGGTTCGGTGATCACCAACGGTTTGCCCGCTTGTGCGCTCAAGAGATCCTCGCCCTGGAGCACCCAGCCGAAGACATCGGTCATCGACCAATTCCCCGCGCGATAGGTCCCGCGCTTGGCGGTCAGAATCACAGTGCGGTTGGGTTGGGGACGATCGAAAAGGACGATATCTGTCAGTTCCAGGTTCCCCGCATCGTCACGCCGTACGGAGCCGAAATTGACGTACCAGTTCTTTAACTTGAGGCCAACGTTCTGATTGAAAGTTGGAATTCCGCCGGCCACTCCGACCTCTTTGGATAGCTTGTTGAAGCGCTTTTCGGCCGGAGGCATCACTTTCTCAACCAGGAGGAAGTTGCCAATTGCAACGAAGACGCCGAAAATGGCGATAGGCATGATCACGCGCAGGATCCGTGTGCCAACGGCCCGCATGGCGGTGAGTTCGCTTTCTCGCGTCAAACGAGACATCGCGAGTGAAGATGCCAAAGACATACCGACCGGCAAAGTCATGTTGGCCCAGTAAGGAGTCTTGTACAAGACGAGCTGCGCAAATGCCGAGAACGGCACGTTTTGGAGCGAGATACTCTTGAAAAGAAAGATGAACTGGTTTGCCTGGAACATCATGAGGACGGCAACAGTACCGATGAGGAAGGGGATCATCAACTCTTTCAGCACATAAAAGTCCAGGCGTTTCATCAAGCTCATTTGCCTCCCGGTCGAAACGTCATGAAAAGGACGAACCCTGCTAGCAGCATGAGACTCACAATGACGCCTGCTGCCACCGCGCTCGGCAAACTCTGCAAGGCAAATGGTATGCCCACCAATGCGACCACAATCGCGATCCAAGCTGCGATGAACTTCTTGGCCAAGCCCTTCCCGAGCCAAGCGCCTCGCGCATGATCCAGCAGAAACCGCGCCCCGCAATTTTGACAGTGGGTCAAGCCAGGTTCGTTCGATTCACCACATTCCAAGCAGTTCAAAGATTTGTCTTGGCCTGGTGGAATTCGGTAATACCGCCAAGTTTTCAAGATTCGGTGCTCTTCGTAGTAGGTTGACTCCGGCATCCCATTGATTGCGTCTTCGGCGATGGCTAGAGCGTGTGCGGCTAGTCCTTTGTTGTAGATCGTTCGCGCCAGTTTGAACTTGGCGGGAGCGTTTGACTTGGATCTCTCAAGCGCCTCATAAGCTCGTCGAATCGATTCCAAGTCAATCTTATCAAGGGCTCGACGATTGAACGATCCCCGAGCAATTGGAGCAACGATGAGGGTTGCAACCATGCCCCCCAAAGTCAATGGGGCCATCAGCGGGTCTCGAGATATCATCGCCGTCATGCCGACTCCTATGGTGACCAAGATTCCGGCGAAGGCCGTTAGGAAGTCGATATCTGCTTGAACGGCCCAGCTGAGTAGCGAAACCACCCAGATCCCAACCGGTATCCAGATTGCGCAGCCGGCAATGACGGATAAAGGATGCTCGAAGAGCTGCTCACGAAGCACTCGTCGACTCCTCATCGGAGGCGGTAGGCGGTGGCGTTTCGATGGTGCGGCCCAATTTGAACTTGGGCTCCGTACCATTTCGCAATCGCTGGATATTAGAACGGTGCCGAAAGATGACAAGGGCCGCGAGCAAGCTAAATCCAACGGTTACCCACATTGAGTCCCCAAGAATCCGCCCTATGACAATCGTTGAAACGACGGCAATCATGCTGGCGAGGCTCATGTACCGCAATCCGACGATTAGGACCACGAAAATGGCGAACGAGATGAGGGCCACGATCGGCGATGTGCCAAGGGTCATGCCCAGTGCCGTGGAAATCCCCTTTCCGCCCTTGAACTTGAGGAAGGGTGAGAAACTGTGCCCGATGATCGCCATCGCGCCACCAAGCATCCAAAGCTCCTGGCGGTCTGGAAATAGCCAGCGTGCCACCAGCGCTGGGATGAGTCCCTTGAGGAGGTCCAGGAAAAAGACAAGGAATCCGGGACCCTTGCCGAGTGCGCGCATGACGTTGGTGGCGCCGGTGTTGCCGCTGCCAACTTTCATCACGTCCACGCCCTTTGCGCGAGCCACGAGGACTCCAAAGGGAATCGAGCCGAGCAGATATGCCCCAACCAACAAGAGCGCCAGTTCCAGAATCATGCTTTGAGACGTTCCAAAGTATGAAGGTAGATCGCACGTACTTTGTCGATGGTTTGGTCATGAAACGCCAGAAACGCGTTTCCAGATTCAAATGACATGGCATTTCCAAGCCGGTCCAGCTTGTCTGGATTCTCTGGGATGATGTCTCCTTCGATGCAGAGCAAGAAGAGTCTGGCGCGCACTTCGACGAGGTGTCGATAGGCGGTCTGCAGCGCTTCGATTTCGACGGCATTGAACAAGCCCTTCCTCCCGAGTCCGGTTATTCGGTCTGCCATTCGTGTGGCGAAATCCTCTGTGGGGCCAAACCGCAGTTCCAACAGGTGCACGAGCCATTCCAAGTCATTCAAGCCTCCAATTCCCAGTTTGACGTTTCGGCGGGTGAACTGCGGCTGAACACGCTCTGTCTCGATTCGCTTCTTCATTTCGAGTAATTCGGCTAATCGAGCATCATCCAGCGGCAGCCCATAGGCTATCTTTTGGATCAATTGCAGGCTTTCCTGCCTTCCGTGAATCAAGCGTGCTTGTCCGAGGGCAAATCTCTCCCACATTTCCATTCCAGAGAGATCGTAGTTTTTGAGCGCTTCGTGCGATCTCACAAGCATGCCTTTACCGCCGTCGGGCCGCAAGCGCAGATCGACCTCGATATTTGCACCTCGGCGTTTGAGTTGGCTCACGAGTCCAAGGAAGACTTGAGCTTGCGTTTCAGCGCCTGGCTGATCGGCGGCATTCTCAACGATGAAAACCAAATCCGCATCAGAGTGGGGACTCAAATCACTGCCGCCAAAGCTGCCGAGGGCGATAAGGTCGTAGGTTGCACCGGCGCGCTTCGCCACGGTAACGAGAAGCCGGTCCATCAGTTGGGCCAAGGCGGCTCCCAAGTCCATTTGGCGACCAAGCGCCCACTGCGCCAGAATCACCAGTCGCTGCTGCATGTATGGGTCAGCCGCGTCTGAAGGGTTCAAGTCTGCCGATTCACCGAAGGAGTCGGTTGCTATGGAGATCTCTTCAATTTCTCCGCTGACGAGCAACTCGGTCGCTGCCACCGAACGCTTGAAGTCAGAAATGAGCTGGGGTGCGACGGTGACGATTTGCCGAACTCGATCGAGTGAATCTCGGTTCTCCGCGAGGCTCTCATAAAAGGCTTCTGAACCGGACAGCGAATCGAACCATTGCAGTACGGTGGGTGCGAGTTTCCCCAACCTCTCCGTTATCTGGTCTCTGGGTTGGCTGCCAGGGGGATGGGGTTGGAGGATGGACTGGTAAAGCGAGTGAATGACCCGCCGATGTTTGTTCAATTCCTGCTCAACTTCACCCCAAGAATCTGACCCCATCATATGGGCGAGAAGGCCACGGGCCCTCTCGGAAGCCGGAATGCTGTGAGTCTGCTGATCGCCAAGCAACTGGCACCGATGCTCGAACTGTCGGAGGAACACATATCCCGTGCGGAGCGCCAAGGCATCGGGAGTTTCCATCAGTCCAATGTCCATGAGTTCGCGGAGCCCGCTGCAAGTCGAAGGCTCGCGAAGCGATTCGTGCTTGAAGCCATGAAGCAGTTGAAGCACCTGCACGATGAATTCAACATCTCGAATTCCGCCGGCTCCACGTTTGATATCCCCGCCGTCGGCCCGCTCCTCGATTCGCGTCTTCATGGCGAGCATCGCCTCTAACTCCAACTCGTTGAGTTTTGGTCGGAAGCATCGCGCTTCTCGGAGGGTTGTCCACCGTTCCCGCAACTTCTCGGGACCAACCATCGGCTTGGAGCGGATCAGAGCTTGCACCTCCCATTGCTCGGCGTAGAGGTTGTAATAATTCTCGACTGAACGCATGGAAGCCACAATCGGGCCAGCGTTGCCATAAGGGCGAAGGCGCAGGTCGACTCGATAAACGGAGCCGCGACCCATCCGGTCGCTGAGCGCCCGGCCAAATCGCTCGCAGAACCGTGTGGCGTGTCGTTCCATTTCTTCGGACAACGCATCGTCGTGAACGTAGACAAGGTCGATATCCGAACTGAAATTCAGCTCTCGGCCCCCCAGTTTGCCAAATCCCACGACCATGACTGGACAGGGTTCGGAAATCGATTCAGATTGCGAGTAATCCGTCCAAACCGCTTCGGCCGCCAGGATGATCAGTGCGTGCGCGAGATCGCTCAGGCATTGCCAAACCACTTCTTCGGGCCATGTTCGCGCCAAATCATTGATCACGATGGGAAGGTTCCAGCGCTGCTTCAGGAATCGTAGCCGGTCCAAACGATGGCTCGGTGAAGTAGCCGTGGCCAGTATCGTCCGACCTTCACGCAGAATTGCGTCGACATCAGGAATCCTTCCCAACTCGGCAGGGTCGAATAGCAGTGACGCGAGTTCAGGATTCTGAATTAATGAGTCCGTCAGTGGCTGGCTGGCACCAAGAAGGGCCACCAAGACGCGCGCCACGGTTGGAAAACCTTCAAGCTCCCGATAGTACAACTGCGGATTTCCGGTTGCCTGTAGCCATCGAGCAAGGTTGCCGATTGCCAACTGGGGTTCTGGAAGTTCTGCCAAGAGAGACTCAAACGCAGGCGTGACAGGCTGCTCGATGAGGTTGGTAAGGACCTCCACATCGATGTCCGGACTGGGAACGTTCATCTTGACTAAGGCGGGGCGTCTGGATCAGCAAATGGCACGTGCCCGCCACGTTGATGGTACTCGCCAAGAAGCAGTTGACCGGCGTCTAATGCCTATAATCTCCAAGTGACTAAGTCCACCTATGCAGTCATCATGGCCGGCGGTTCCGGCGAGCGGTTTTGGCCGGTTTCCCGAAAGGAGCGACCCAAGCAGTTATTGAACCTTACCCATCCTGACGAGACGTTGCTGGAGGAGGCGGTCAACCGCATCGCCCCGCTGATTCCCAAGGAAAGGGTCGTCATCGCCACCGGGATGCCGTTGCGTCGCCCAATCCAAGAGGCAGATCTCGTTTCGGATGACAATGTGGTAGCTGAACCGGCCAAGCGAAACACGCTGGGCTGTTTGGCCTGGGTTGCTGCTCATCTGCTTTCCAAACACCCGGATAATCAAGACGACGTTTCCATGGCGATTCTTACCGCTGACCACAAGATCGGCGAGCCTGAATTGTTCCGCAGAACCGTCGAGACAGCTTTGGACACCGCGGCCAAAACCGGCGGATTGGTCACCATTGGCATTCGGCCCACCCGTGCGGAAACCGGCTACGGATACGTTGCGCTTGGGGATCCGTTCAATAACGAGGCGCCGCAGGTGTTTCGAGTCCAGTCCTTCCGCGAAAAGCCCGACTTTGCGACGGCGACCCACTACGTGGAATCAGGCAACTACCTTTGGAACAGCGGCATGTTCTTCTGGACATTGCGCGGCTTTTTGGCTGAGATGAGCCATGCCAACCCGGAGGTCTATGAGACCATCCTCAAAATGGCCCGGGATCTTGCTACCGGAAGCCTCGAATCAGCGACGAAGGCGTTCGAATTCATCCCGAACGAGTCGATCGATTACGCGCTGCTCGAAAAAGCCAACCAGGTGTATACGGTGGCGGGCGAGTTTCCATGGGACGACGTTGGCGCCTGGGATGCCTTGGAGCGATCCATGCCCTGCACGGACGACGCGAACGTCGTTCATGGCGAAGCTCTGACGGTGGAGACCTGCGGCACGATCATTTATAACGACAATCCGGAATTGTTGGTGACGGCAATCGGAGTCGAAGACTTGGTGATCGTAGCCACGAGGGGCGCCGTGATGGTCTGCCCGAAATCCCAGGCTCAACGGGTCAAGGAGATCCTGCAGAAATTGCCGACGGACTCGCCGCTGCGTTAATCAGACTCCATAGTAGCTACGGTACCAATCTACAAACCGTGGAATGCCGATCTCAATGGGCGTCGTGGGCTGATAGCCGACGGCTTCTTGGAGCCGCGAAACGTCTGCGTAGGTCTCAGGCACATCACCAGGCTGCATGGGCAGGAGATTAACGGTTGCTCTTTTGCCAATGGCCTCCTCCAACACTTCGATAAAGCGCAGCAACTCGACGCTTTGATGGTTGCCAACGTTGTACAAGCGATAGGGCGCTGAACTCGACCCGGGAGTCGGCTGTACAGGGTCCCAGGTGGGATCTGGTTCGGCTGGTGATTGAACCGCCTCTACAACGCCATTCACGATATCATCGACGTACGTGAAATCTCGTTTCATCTTTCCTTCGTTGTAAACGTCGATCGGCGTGCCGTCGAGGATGGCCTTGGTGAACTTGAACAAAGCCATATCGGGCCGCCCCCACGGTCCGTAAACCGTAAAGAATCTCAGACCGGTCGTCGGCAGACCAAACAAATGGCTATATGAGTGAGCCAATGCTTCGCCGGCTTTCTTCGTTGCGGCATAGAGACTGATGGGATGGTCAGTCGTGTCCAATTCAGTGAACGGGAGTTTGCGGCTCAATCCATAGACTGAACTCGATGAGGCATACACAAAGTGCTTGAGGTTGGATTGACGAGCCCATTCGAGCAGGTTCGCCATGCCAACGACGTTTGATTGAATGTAGACCTCGGGGCTTTCAAGTGAATAGCGGACCCCCGCTTGTGCGCCCAAATGTACGACGGCGTCGAAATTATTGGAGAGACTCAGATCTTTTGAAAAGTCGGCTTGCTCGAATGAGAAGCCTTCGACCGTGACCAACCTTTCCAGACGGGCACGTTTAAGATCTACATCGTAGTAGTCGTTCAGGTTGTCGATACCGTGAACCCGATATCCGCGCATCGCCAATTCTCGCGCAACATGGTATCCGATAAAGCCAGCGGCTCCAGTCACCAAGATTTTTGCTGGGGCATCGATGGTCATGTCAGTTGGGTTCACCAGTATACTTGCGCCGAATAGGGTGGGCTATGGGCTTTAGAGGAGTTGAATTTCGCGCTTTGAAGAGGCATGAAGATGCCCGTGGTTGGCTCATCGAGCTTTATCGGGACGATGAGTTACCGGAAGGATTTGAGCCGACGATGGGGTACTTCAGTTGCACCAAGCCGGGAGTTGCACGGGGGCCTCACGAGCATCACGACCAAACGGATGGATTTATCTTCATAGACGGGGAATACGAGCTTCATCTTTGGGAAAATCGAGAGGGGGAACCGGAACGATATGAGGTGCATCAAGTCGGTCGCGACAATCCCACCTTTGTGACCGTGCCGCCAGGAGTCGTTCATGCTTACAGGAACGTCGGTGAACAGGAAGCGTTTGTCCTGAATGTGCCCGACAGACTTTATGCCGGCTGGGGTCGGAAGGAACCCGTGGACGAAATCCGTCACGAAAACGACGACAATTCGAGGTTCAAGCTTTGAACCTGCTGGTAACCGGCGGCGCCGGATTCATTGGTTCCGCGTTCGTCAGACTGTGCCGACGCGAACTTCCCAATGCAAAGATTGCGATCTTGGACGCGCTCACCTATGCGGGCAACCTGTCGACCTTGGCGGGCGACCTCAAGGATCCCAGGGTCAAGTTTTTCCCAGGAAACATCCAGGACTCTACCGTCGTCAATGGCATTTTCGAATCAGAGGGCATCACCCACGTCGTCAATTTCGCGGCTGAGAGCCATAACGATCGAGCGATGCTGGAGGCGGGAAGTTTTATCCAAACCGATGTGTACGGCGTTTACATCCTCTTGGACGCTTGCCGAAAATTCGCCATCCAACGCTTTGTTCACGTCAGCACCGACGAGGTCTATGGCTCGATTGATCGCGGAGCATTTACGGAAGCTTCGCCGATCGAACCGAATACGCCTTATTCAGCGAGCAAGGCCGGTGGCGAACTCCAAATTCGAGCAGCGGTCAAAGCTCATGGGATTCCGGCGCTCGTGACGCGCGGCGGGAACACGTACGGCCCTTACCATTTTCCCGAAAAGCTGATTCCATTTTTTATCACGCGATTGATCGACGGGAAAAAAGTGCCGGTCTATGGAGACGGCTCGCAGGTTCGTGAGTGGATTCATTGCGAGGATCATGCCGCGGGAATTCTGCATGTGTTGAAGCACGGCCAAATTGGTGAAACCTACAACGTGGGCGACATCAATGAGCGGCGCAACATGGAAGTGATCGAGATTCTATTGGAGGAGACAGGTCGGGACCACTCCCTGGTCAAGTCCATTCCCGATCCACGCCGAGGCGCGCACGACAAGCGATACTCGATGACGATCGACAAGATTAAGGAATTGGGTTGGAGCCCAGCCGTGCCTTTTGAATCCGGACTGCGTG
>CAMLEL010000019.1 GCA_946478935.1 uncultured Armatimonadota bacterium | reverse complement strand
TGTAAAGGCCGCTAGGGCTCCGTGCTTCCCTGCCGCAACAGCAAGCGCCGACGCGTCCCTTGAATGGTCCACGTTGCGGAGCGGCAGAAAAGAGAGATATACGGAACTATCATTCCTACCACTACCCGCCAGTATCTGGGAAAGCAGTTTTAGGCAATGCTCACACTCGAGATCCGTAACGAGGCAAAAGGATTTGGGTGATGCCGGGCTGCCCACGAGTAAACACTCGTCGGTCTGCCAGGAACTGGGATGCGTCTTCTCAAGCGCGGCCCGCTCATACCCTGGCTCCTCCGCCCCAACCAAAAATGGCAATCCGCTGATGTACAGCCCCACTGTCACCAAAGCCAGGGCAGACTTCGTCATCATGCGTGGTGCCCCGGATGGTGCGAACAGATTCGCTCCAATCATATAGAAGAAGACCAGCAGGGCACTGAGGGAAGCGGACCCGATGCACCACGTACAGGTGACTTGGAGCTTAAACATAAGCAGAGACACCAGCCACAATGAAAACGCCAAGCCTGCTACTGAAAACATCGAAGCAATGTGGAAGAGCCTGCTCGCCCATGGCTTCACGGGGTTAAGAAGCATTACCGCCGCAAGGTGGCCTGCGTAGTAGATCAGGCCCAGCACCGACAAGGGAATGCCGCCGATACTGGCGTAGTTGCTGGTGAGCGCCACCGCACATTCCGATCCAGAGAGACACTTTAAGGACTCGAATTGATCCTTAAATGCGACGAGTGTTACACAGAGGCTGACCCCTAGGACACTCGCAACGAGAATGCCAAGGATGGAGAACGAAAACCACTTGTCCGCTCTATTCAACGGCAAACCCTGACACGGCAAGCCGCTTGACCGCACCGCTTGGCAATATCACATGTACGTGCGAATTCAAGCTGCCGGTTTTCGTTGGTCTCCAAGAGAGCTCAAGCGTCCGGGAGTTTAGCCCTTCTTTGACAACCTTCACGGAAAGCGAGGGATCGCTAGACGCAACCTTGATACCTTCGAGCGACGTCTGGGACTTGAAAACAGCGGATCGATCCGCTCGATTCCGCAGCTTAACGACTCCAAACGAAACTAGTGTTGGCTCAAAGAACTGCTCGGCCATGACCGTCACCTTTAGTGGCAAGATGGCCTTGGCGCGTTGCGTCGACGTTTGGAAGCTCAACTCCACCGGCACATTGTTTTCTCCCAAGGGTGCGGCCTCATCCAAGCGAGCCGATACGCTAAGCTCGTCGCCCCGCTGGACACTGGTCAGTTCCACAATCGGTGACAAGCTGCGAAGGCAGACGTTCTTGACCCCCTTGTCTACTTTCAACACGAGCTCCTTCCGGGCTCCGTCCGAACGAGAAATATCCACCGACCCAAGGTTAATTTGCGAGTGATCGATTTCAATGGGCCACTTTACATGCACATCGACCATCGTTGTGACTCTCGTTCCTTGTGACGAAGCGATAATAAGTTGCTTCGTGTCATCGTCCTTCTCAAGCGACACCAGTACGGGAACACGTACTACTTGCCCCGGGGCCAGCGTAAACTTTGTAAAGTCCCCGGCCACGCTCATACATCCGCAACTTGTGGTGAGATCCACCACCTGGGGCCTCTCGCTCTTATTAGCAAGCTCGACATGGGTGGTGGTTTTGCCGGGGTATGCCGTAAGGGTGTACCTAGTGCTTCTGAAAACAAGCGTCGGATTCTCGCTCTTACCACACGCCAAGCCCACCAAAGCAATCGGTAAGAGCCACTTGCCGAACCGGACTACGATCGCTTTTTCCATCGGCTTCTAGCAGCAAACACAATCCCAACCAGAACGAGTACGCCGCCCGCGATGTACCACGTGATATTTGCACCGGTTTGCCTTTCCGAATCCTTAGAGGCAATCCCTTCTTTTTCCCGATACACCAACGCATCCGGTGAGAACGTGGCCGAAAAATCCTTCTTGCCTAACGCCGCTTCGGTAAGAACCTGCACCTTAACGGTTGAAACCGTATGTCCTACCGAGCGGAGATTCCCAGTTTGGTCGCTCTGCACTACCTCGTTGTCGAGTTTCAGGGGCACCGGAACACCCTCGATCGTAGTGAAGTCACTGAGGCGAACAATCTGTCCGAACGAAGCTGGCCGATCCGGCTTGTTCTGGACCCTCACTGGAAGGAATTTGCCCTCTATTACCTTAAACCAGATCGTGTCAGGCATCGCAAGGCTTCGCGAGACGGCACTGGCGGCGATGGTCACCTTGTATAACTTTTGCTGACCCTCAGTGACCGCTTCGACCTTAAGGTCATTCTGAATCTTCTTCAAGCTCTTGGCCAGCGGCTGGTCTAGCTTGATCCTAACCGGCTGCCCCACAAGCTGTGGTAGGTTGATCGGAAAGATGGGAACCAACCCGCTGACAATGAGCTCACGTGGATCCCCGTCAAGCGCCTTGACTGGATCGAGAAGGATGTTGCCCTGCTCGACCATTTTCCCCGAAGAGTCCTTACGTCGGCCCTTGTTGTACCAGTCCTCGCCGTCGAACGAAGCGAGGTAGTAGTTTTCTGGCAGTTTGAATTCCCACCGGAATCGCTTTCCGCTCTCAAGAATGTCGTATGACCCCTCTTGGAGGAGCTTTCCCTCTGACTCGACAACACGGTACGTGCCGGTCAACCTGTAGGTAACGGAAGATGCCTTGGTTACGGCCTCCATCCAGGAGTCTAGCAGGACGTCAGGGGTAGGTACTTCCTGCGAAAAACTCTTGGCCGGAGAAACGGCGGCTAGGGCGACGAACAGAATGCTAGTTCGGCGCACTATGATCCGCAGCTATACTGATAACCTGTCGTTGGAGAGACGAAATTGTTAATTGCTACGCAACTGTCGTCAAGGTAGTAAACGAATCGCCCGCACTGAGTAGCAACCGACTTGCACTGAGCCACCAGTGCCTCGTCTGGTTTGCAGTTGTACATGAACACATCGGTGAACTTGATAAACTTCACGCTGGTAATCGACTCAATTCCTCCAACTTTGATTGTTATCTTGCCACATGCAGAGTTCTTGCATGTAAAGTAGGCACTGAGATCACATTTTGCGCAATATTTTGTTTTGGTGGTAGCGAGCGGAGGGTAGATGGGATCCTCTGACGCCACTACGACGTTTGAAGTCATGCAGAGAGTGCCTGCAAGCAGCAAAAGTTTGCCGACGATGTTTGCTAACTCAATACGATTCATTTTTTCGTCTGGTCCCAGCTAATCTTCCGAACCGGTGATCCAAGTTCCATGGACGATTTCAGTCTCGCCCTCTGGAAGGGGCTGTACTTCAGTAGATACGACTTCGCCGCATGTGGGCGCCGTGGCGTGCGTTGCCACGGGGATGGCAAAAAGAGCGATTGTTAGAGCCACGCTCAAGAAGGCAATTGTGTATCGTAAATCTTTCAATTTGGTCCTCCAAACAGTTAGCGCTTCACCAGATCTCAATGAGTATATACCGCATTATTTAGTTTGCAAACAATCTTTTTGAAAAAAAAATGCGTAAGTGTCGGTCTGACCCATAGGTAACCTCCGAAGTGTGCCCCTGACCGACCGATTGCCCGCCCTGGGTCACCGCGACTACCGCAATCTCGTCATGGGCAGCTTCGTTTCCAACATCGGTGGAAACGTCCAGTTTTGGGCGGTCAATTGGCACATCTACCACCTGACCCAAAGCTCGCTCATGGTCGGCATCGTCGCTGGAGCCCGCATCTTGCCGTTGATCCTGTTCAGCCTCGTCGGTGGAGCCGTCGCCGATACCCACGACCGAAGGCAGATCCTCCTCATCTGCCAAGTCACGATGGCCGCTGTGTCGCTGCTGATTGCTTGGGCGACCTTTACGGGGATAGCCGGAGTCTGGATCCTCTTTTCCTTGGTCACCCTCAATGTGATTCCTGCCGCCTTTAATAATCCGGCGCGGCAGGCCCTAATTGTCAACCTGGTCCCAAGGGCACATTTTCCAAATGCCGTCAGCATCAACGGGATGCAGTGGCGGCTCAGCGACATCTTGGGACCGGCGCTTGCCGGTGTCCTGATTGGCTCGTGGAAGAACCCAATCTACGGATTGTCCTTCTGCTACGCGCTCAATGCCCTGACATTTTTGGCCGTCATCTATTCGGTCTGGCTGCTTCCGAAGACTCCACTCCCACCGGAACGCGAAAGGATGACCGTCGAAGCAACCGTTCGAATGATCCGTGAGGGAATCGCGTTCGTTTGGAAAAAGCCCATTCTGCGCGACACAATGACGCTCGACTTTTTCGCCACCCTTCTCTCTGGCGCTGAGGCGCTGCTTCCAGCCTTCGCCGTTATTCTTGCCCTGGGACCGGAAGGGTACGGACTTCTTGCATCCTCGACCGGCGCTGGCGCCCTACTGGCGGCTGGCGCGCTTGCATGGCTGCCCCCGGTTCGGCGTCAGGGCCGTCTCGTCCTATGGATGATATTCGCCTACGGATTGTTCACCGTCGGATTCGGAGTGAGCCCCAACTTGTACACGGCCATGTTCTTTCTGGCTGCCACGGGTGCCGCTGATATGACCAGCACCGTCATGCGCCAAACGATCCGCCAATTGACGACTCCGGATGAGGTTCGTGGTCGCATGTCGGCCACGGCGATGGTGTTCAACACGGCCGGTCCCCGCCTGGGAGACCTCGAGGCTGGCTTGGCTGCACGACTCTTGGGTGAAAGGCTCGCCGTGGTCACCGGTGGTATTGGCTGCTTGATCGTCGCCGTGATATACGCTTGGCGAGCGAAGGATCTCATCGCTTATGAGCACGACTGATCCCAATTCCCCTTAAAGCGATCACAATAGAGGCGTGAGCGTCACCGAAATCTTCGAGTCCATGGACTATGGGCCAGCGCCGGAATCCACCCAGCCCGCCAACGATTGGCTGGACGCCCACAGCCGCACTTTCGGTTTCTATATCGACGGACAATTCACTGCTGCTCAAAAGCATTTCGATTCCTTGAATCCGGCAACCACCAGGTCGATTGCCAAGATCGGTCAGGCGGGAGCGGACGACGTGAATCGGGCCGTCAATGCCGCACGGAACGCCCAACTCGAATGGTCCAAAATCGGGGGTCACCGGCGCGCCAAGTACCTTTACGCCATCGCCCGCCACATCCAGAAGCACTCCCGGCTTTTCGCGACTCTGGAGTCGATGGACAACGGCAAGCCGATCCGCGAGACTCGAGACATCGATATCCCCCTCGTCGCGCGGCACTTTTATCACCACGCAGGCTGGGCCCAAGTCATGGATCGGGAGCTTCCTGGCTGCGAGCCGGTCGGCGTCTGCGGCCAGATCATTCCCTGGAACTTCCCGCTCCTGATGCTGACCTGGAAGATTGCACCTGCACTTGCGATGGGCAACACCGTGGTGCTCAAACCCGCCGAATTCACCTCACTCACCGCGCTGCTCTTCGCCGAAATCTGCGATCAGGTGGGACTCCCCAAGGGTGTGGTCAACATCGTCACCGGAGATGGTGAAACCGGCAAACTCATCGTCGAGCATCCTGACATCGACAAGATCGCCTTCACCGGATCGACCGAAGTCGGCCGGATCATTCGGAAAGCGACCGCAGACACCGAAAAGAAGCTCTCCCTTGAGCTGGGCGGTAAATCCCCATACATCGTTTTCGAGGATGCCGATCAAGACTCAGCCATCGAGGGCTTGGTCGATGCCATCTGGTTCAATCAGGGCCAAGTCTGTTGCGCAGGATCACGCCTTCTCGTTCAGGAGTCGATCGCGGAGCGGTTCTATGAAAAGCTCCGAGCCCGGATGACTACGTTGCGTATTGGCGATCCACTCGACAAGGCCGTGGATATCGGCGCCATCGTGGACGCAGTCCAGTTGAAGCGCATTTCAGATCTCGTTCAGCAGGGCGTAGCGGAAGGAGCCGCCCTTTTTCAATCGCCAAGGGCCTGTCCAAAGGAGGGCTGGTTCTACCCGCCGACACTCCTCACCAACGTCGCGCCGGCGGCGACCGTCGCCCAGGTGGAAATCTTCGGCCCGGTCCTGGTGTCGATGACATTCCGAACGCCTGCTGAGGCAGTGGCGCTGGCCAACAATACGCCTTTCGGTCTCGCTTCATCCGTATGGACCGAGAACCTCTCCCTTGCTCACGATATCGCTTCGAAGGTCAAGGCCGGCACGGTTTGGATCAACTGCACGAATCAATTCGACGCTGCTTCCGGATTTGGTGGATACCGAGAATCGGGCTATGGCCGGGAGGGCGGCAAGGAGGGATTGTTCGAATATCTCAAGAGCGAGAGCCAACCCTACCCCTCCACCGATTACGAGGCTCCAAGGTCAAACCCGGGCATCGATCGAACGCACAAGCTCTTTATCGCCGGCAAGCAAGCTCGTCCCGATGGCGGATATAGCTTCGAAGCAGGGGGGCAGGAATTCGCACTTGCGAACCGAAAAGACGTTCGCAACGCAATCGAAGCGGCTTCCTCGGCACAAGGGCCTTGGTCCAATCAGACCGGCCACCTCCGGGCACAAATTCTTTACTACATCGCGGAGAACCTGGAAGCATCCCGCTCCGAATTCGACGTCTCCGATGAGGAGTTTGCCAACTCGGTTTCAAGCCTGTTCGACTTCGCCGCGATGAGCGACAAATTCGACGGTCAGGTTCACAGCACGACTCTTCGTGGTGTGGTCTATACGCTCAATGAACCCCTTGGCAATGTCGCCGCCATCCTGGACGATCCGGTACCGCTCGCAAGCCTGTGCGCTTCGATCGGAGCAGCCATTTCAATGGGCAACACGATCACCCTGGTTGCGTCCCGACAAAACCCTCTGCCTGCCGCATTGTTGTATCGGGTCCTCGATGCGTCTGACGTGCCTGCCGGAGTCGTCAACATCTTGACCGGCGAACCGGCCGAGTTGGCTTCGACCTTGGCTGATCATGAGGGAGTCGATGCCATCTGGTGTTTCCGCCGAGAGTGCAATCCAATCGTTCGCGAGCGATCAATCGGCAACTTGAAGCAAGTCTGGACTACGAATCTTCCCGATATGCAGGACTTGCCGCTGTGGCTGCGCCGCGCAACGCAAGTGAAGAACGTCTGGGTTCCAATGGGCGATTGACCGCTCGTGTATAATCTTCCCGAGTGCGGGTGTAGCTTAGTGGTAAAGCTCTAGCCTTCCAAGCTAGCTATGCGGGTTCGATTCCCGCCACCCGCTCCAAGGCAATTTGGAGAGCGGGCGTAACTCAGTGGTAGAGTGCGACCTTCCCAAGGTTGAAGTCGCGAGTTCGAATCTCGTCGCCCGCTCCAACTTCGCCCCATTCGAAGCGACTTCTCAGACGGTTGATCCGGCCAGTTTTTCCCGTAGATCGGGATTGCGATCTAAGACTGCCGAGATCGCCTCGCGAACTTCCATCGGATGATGCCGGTGAACCTCTTCAAAGTCCTGCTGGATGCTGGCAAGCGCCTCATGGGCGCCACTCTTGATTTGTTTGTACCAGGCAGTCAGATCATCGCCTCGATACTCCCAACCATTGACCAAGAGAAACGCGGCGGTCGCAACCAAGCCGGTCGCCTCGTTGCCGATCTGGAACGGCTGCTTCTTGGAAAAGCCATTCAATAGCCGCGCAGCTTGGTTCGCCAGGTTCGAGCTTTGCCCGTAGCCATATTGGTAAAAGGTCGCTTCCTCAAGATCGGCGTACTGGAATGGCTGAGGCGCACCCGTCACCTGAAGATTGATCCACAACACGTCTTGAACCGTTAAGTACTGCAAATCCATCAGCGGCATGGATTGTACTCGGGTTGCCGTCGAGCCTTCTGTATCGCCATCCAAATCCCGTATAACTGTCCTATGAATGCGATTTATCTGGTTGCGCTCGCGCTGATCGGCTGCGCCCAGAATCCTCAAGAATCAAAGACCCCCGCCGCCAATCGCCTGAACGCGTTTCTTGCCGCATTCAACTCGAAAGACCGAAGCGTGGTTGCGAAGATGATCGACGATCAGTTCGATCCGGTGATGTTCAAAAACCGAAAGTCGGAAGAATGGGTGACGATGACGGTTCAGATGGCCGAGAATCTGGCACCCTTGAGCGTGGTGCAGGTCAAGCTTTCCCAGCCTCATGCCACCGTGGCTCAGTGCAAATCCGGAGCACAGGGGGACATCTTGGCGATTCGCATCGATTGCAGCCCAACTCCACCCCACCGAATCATCGGGATTCGCATCGACGAAAGCGCCGATCGATTGATCGCCGGTGAAAATGCACCGGACTTCTCGGGTTACACCAACCTGGATGACCTTGCCAAGAGGGCCGTCGCTGGAACCAAGGTTCCAGCCCTTGCAATCGCCGTCATGAAGGACGGGAATCTTCAAACGGGTCGATCTGGCGTTCGCAAGGTCGGCGAGGTTGCGACTATCGCCGCTAACGACCGCTGGAACATTGGATCCAATGCGAAGTCGATGACCGCGGTTCTCATCGCAAAACTAATCGAAGAAGGGAAACTCAAGTGGGACTCCAAGCTGGTGGACGTCCTGCCGGGATTCCCGATGAAGGAAAACTATCGTGCGGTCACCATCGAGCACCTGATGCAGCACATTGCCGGCGTCCAAAAGGACATGACCTTCACGGGCAGCGAAGTGACCCGGATCGTTGGATCTCTGAAGGATCCCGTCGAGATTCGAACTGCTTACGTGAAGGACGTCTTGAGCCGGGAGCCGATCGGCAAGCCGGGAGAAAAGTTTGCCTATTCAAATGCCGGTTACACGATGCTCGGTCATATTGCCGAAAGGATTGAAAAGAAGCCCTTTGAGGCGCTTCTGGCGGAACGGGTTTTCAATCCTCTGGGAATGGAAACAGCCGTCGTGGGACAACCCGGTGCCGTCGGCATGACGAGTAGCCCGGGACAGCCTCATGGTCACTTTGTATCTGGCTCCAATTTTTTGCCTGGCAAACTGGTGGGACCGATCAATCCGATGATGGCCCCGGCGGGAGGTGGCGTGGCATGTTCAGTGGAGGACTTGGCTCGGTATGTGAACTGGCACATGCGCGGCGAACTTGGCGAAAAAGTTCCGCTGCTCAAGTCAGAAACCTTGAAACGACTTCACACCGTCTTGCCCAGGATGTTGGGTGCGAGCGACTATGCCTCCGGCTGGGCGGTAAGCACCCAAAGCGGCAAGCAGAGTTTATCGCACATGGGCTCAGATGGGTCTTTTGTGGCGCTGATGACCTTTATTCCGAGTGAAAAGCTTGTCGTCGTTGTGATTGCGAATGCAGGAAAGGATGTGGCCGTCGAGCAGGTCACTCGAGCAATCCTGGCTCGCGAAATCAAGCCTTAGGCGACTGGCACGGTCACCAGATTCGGCGAAGTTTGGAATTCAGCCTGCGTCTTGGACTGGATTTCCTCGAGGCTGACATCGGCAGCCAATTCGAGCAGCGTCAAGCCCACGCCTCGTTCGACTTCAAACACTGCCAAATCGGTAATGATCATATCCACGCACTCTTTGCCCGTCAGCGGCAGACCGCATTCGCGAAGGATCTTGCTCTCACCGGCTTTGTTGGTGTGTTCCATCACCACAACAACCTTTTTCACCCCCGCCACCAGGTCCATTGCGCCGCCCATCCCCTTCACCATTTTTCCGGGAATCATCCAGTTCGCCAAGTCGCCTTTGCCGCTCACTTCCATCGCCCCCAAAATACTGAGATCGATGTGCCCGCCGCGGATCATGGCAAAGCTGTCTGCACTACTGAAGTAACTTGTGCCGGGGATCTCCGTGATCGTCTGCTTGCCGGCATTGATCAGGTCGGGGTCCGCCTCCCCTTCATACGGAAAGGGACCCATCCCGAGCATCCCATTCTCACTCTGCAAGACTACATCCATGCCGTCCGGAATGTAATTTGCAACAAGCGTGGGGATTCCGATACCGAGATTCACATAGAATCCATCGCGAAGCTCTTTCGCGGCGCGTTGGGCAAGTTGTTCGCGGGTGAGTGGCATATCGTTCTCTTCTTCGAGGCTTGCCTTCGATTCTATCCGATGAGGTTAGAATTTCGGGGATGAAGAGCGAAAGGCGGTTTGTGGCGCCGATGAATGCAATCGAAGCCTCGCAGCGCGCCCAGTATGTCCTCGCGAAGTGGAAATATCGGGCGTGGTCGATCAAGGGCGGTATTCGCTTTGAACGCAGCATGCCCTTAGCCGGGCTGGTGGCGGTACATCCGCACCATGTCCATGCCCGGATCGATGCCCTGCTATACGAGCAGCCTGATGGCGCTTGCAGCGTTCAGGTCACTCAAGAGGTGTTCAAGTACGGCCAGCCCTGTTCCAATCTCGACAAGATGGTCTGGCAAGGTGATCTGGACGATCTTGAACGAGCGCTTACCGAACGGCGGGAGCCCGCCATCGATCGCAACCGGGAGAATTCCTATGCTGGAATGATCTCGTTCAAGTTCATTTTCGTGGCCATTCTCGTGCCATTGATCGCCTTTGCATGGCTGCTGTTCAATGACAACAAGTTGGGGGCCATTCTGATGCTTGTTGTGATCGTTTTGTCGGCGGTGATTCTGCCCCACTTACCGTTTCGGATGCCACATTTCCCGTTGGAAAATCGGTTGCCCGAGTTTGATTCCAACTACCCACGCGGCAATCCGCAAGGGTAGGCCTCAATAGTGCCAGTCGACGTTGTGGGCTTGCTTGGCGTGCCGCTCGATGAACTCCCGGCGGGGCTCAACCTTGTCACCCATCAGCCGAGAAAACATCATTTCGACCTCTACTTCGAAGTCCTTGTCGAGTTTCACCTGCACAAGCTTGCGCTTGTCGGGGGCCATCGTGGTTTCTTCCAAGTCGTCGGCATTCATTTCGCCCAAACCTTTGAATCGGGTGACCTGAATGTTTTTCTTTTTGAGCCCGCGGATGATCTCGTCCCGCTCAGCTTCCGACATCGCGTAGTGCCGCTCACTGGCTCCAACCTTCACGACGAAAAGCGGAGGCTGCGCCAAGTAGATCCGCCCTGCGGCGACCAATGGCTTCATGTAGCGATAGAAGAAGGTCAGCAAGAGCGTTCGGATGTGCTCGCCATCCACGTCTGCGTCAGTCATGATGATGACCTTGCCATAGCGAAGCTTTGTGATATCGAACTCGATCTCTCGCTCCTTTTCTTTTTTGCCCTTTTTGGGTTCGCTCAGCTCATATGCCTTCGGCTTTCCGTTTGTTGGCTCCTCGTTCAGCTCAAGATCGAGCTGCTCGTCATCCATCGACCCATTTGTCGGTGCACGACCCATCGTCAGGTCGATGCCAACACCGAGCGCAGAGATGAGAGCCTTGATTTCCTCGTTGTCGAGCGCCTTGTCGATTCGGGCTCGCTCCACGTTCAGGATCTTGCCCCGCAACGGAAGGATTGCCTGAGTCATTCGGTCTCGTGCCTGCTTGGCCGAGCCTCCAGCTGAGTCGCCTTCCACCAAAAAGATTTCGCATTTCTCGGTGTCCTTGCTCACGCAGTCGCTCAACTTGCCGGGCAAGCCAAAGCTGTCCATGGCGTTTCCTCGGCGGATGCTTTCCGCAGCCTTTCGCGCGGCTTCACGGGCACGCTGGGCGATGACAACCTTGTCCATGATCCGCTTGGCCATTTGCGGATTCTCTTCAAAGAACGTCATCAACCCGTCACCAACGAGGGAGTTGGTGAGTCCCTGAACCTCAGGAGTCACGAGCTTGACCTTGTCCTGCGAGTTATAGGACGGGTTTTCGAGTCGCAGCGAAATGACCGCCGTCAAACCGTCACTCACATCTTCGGAAGTGAAGTTGTTATCCTTTTCCTTCAGGAAGCTCATCTTGCGGGCATAGGCGTTGATCGTTCGCGTCAACGCGGCATTGAAGCCCGAGGCATGGGTGCCTCCGTCCGGGTTATGAATATTGTTCGAGAACGCAAGCAGCGTCATGTTGTAACCGTCGTGGTACTGCATGGCGACTTCGATCTCGCTGGATTCCTTGACCCTTCGGAAGAAGATGACCGGGTGCAGCGTATCTTTCCCCTCGTTTAGGTCTTCGACAAGTTGGGGAATGCCGCGCTGGTAGAAGAAGGTTTCCGTGTTTTCCGGATTCTGCTCGTCTTCATACTCGAACTTGACCTTTGGATTCAGGTAAGCGAGCTCGCGCATTCGGGTCTTGAACACATGGACGTCGTATTCGGTTTCGGTTAGTACGGTCGGGTCTGCAAACCAGTGCTGCTTGGTGCCAGATTCGCCTTCAGGCGCTTTCCCCACCTGTTCGACGCCCGTAACCGGGATTCCCCTCTCATAGCGCTGGCGATAAACCTTTTTGTCGCGCTTGACGGTCGTCTCCATCCAAGCGGATAGAGCGTTCGTACATGAGACGCCGACGCCGTGGAGTCCGCCCGACGTTTTGTATCCGCTGCTATCGCCACCGAACTTGCCACCCGCGTGCAAAACCCTCATGACGACCTGCAATGCGCTCACTCCCATCTTCTTGTGGGTATCGACCGGGATGCCTCGACCGTTGTCCTCGACGCTGATGGAGTTATCCGCATACAGCGTCACTTTGATGTGGTCGCAATGGCCGGCAAGGGCTTCATCGACGGAGTTGTCGATGACCTCTCGGAACATTTGGTGAAGGCCACGTTTGCCGTTGTCTCCAACATACATGCCCGGCCGCTTCCGCACGGCTTCCAAACCCTCAAGGACCTGAATCTGGTTCGCGTTATAATCGCCTTCGACTTTGCCGACGATCTCGTCGATGTAAGCGGTTTGGTCTTGGGATTCAGGCAAGTTCGAATCGTTGTTTTCGTCTTCGGATTGTTTCTTTTCGGGCATTTGAGTGTGTGCTCGCTACCTCCCTTACCGAGTGTGGCTGGGAGGGACGCCGCGACCCTGTAAAGGACCGCAATTTGAATCTGAATTGTACCTGATCGAAGGGACGTTTCACGTGCACCCGGAGTCGCAAGCGGGACCCCAATAGCCGAAGATTCGAGCGATTTCGTTAAGGATCGTGCAATCAGCGCAGTGCACGGGCATACTAGGGTTGGAATGATGGGTCGCCTTCAACTTCAACTGATCTTGCTCCTGGGGTCTTTGTCGATCCTTGCCGTGGCCCAATCCGCCCCGTTCAAGCTTGAGTTCCGCGAGATGCTTTTGCAAACTCCGAAGGGCCTGACTCCCTCACCACGGCTCCGCCAACTTGATGGCAAGCGGGTAAAGATCGAAGGGTTCATGGCGATGCAAGAAAATGCATCAACGGGCGGTTTTTGGCTTTGCCCAACTCCGATCTTCCAGGATGAGAGTGGCGCGGGGACAGGAGATCTTCCCCCGAACGCGGTATTCGTCCAAGTTCGCGGAGCTGGCTCGAAACCCGTCAGTTACCTGCGTGGAAAGCTGTCCGTTACTGGCAAGTTCCACCTCAAGGCGGCCCACCCACGACTCGTTTTGCTTCTCGACTCTATGCCACCCAAGAAGAAATCATGAACCGCATCGTCCTCATCCCCGCCGTCGCGTGCGTATCTGGACTAGCGCTCTGCGCCCCAAAGATTCGCATCATGCCTTATGACCAGGCCCGGTTCATCGAAGGGCAGTATTTCGACCTGAGGGTGGAATACACCGCCTCGTCGCGAGATCGCCGGATCATCGAGCCGACTTTGACGATTGCCGGCAAGTCCTATCCGGTCAAGCTGGATAAGACCGACGGCATGACGCTGCGGGCGTTTAGCATGCCAAAGGCTGGCAGCTATACCATCGAGGCGAGCGCCAAGGAGTCAGGATCGGCGGAGGGCGCGTACCAATCCAGCAAGTTCGTGGTGGAGTCAGTTGGGGGCCGGAAGCGGCGGATCAAGAACATCATCATTTGCCTCGGCGATGGAATGGGGATTGCCCACCGAACCGCCGCGCGAGTGGTTCGCTATGGCGTTACGAACGGCATCCCCCAGGGTTGGCTGAATATGGACAAGCTTCCAGCATATGGAGCTGTCACCACGTCGTCACTGGACTCCATCGTGACGGACTCGGCGCCGGCGCTCGCGC
>CAMLEL010000018.1 GCA_946478935.1 uncultured Armatimonadota bacterium | reverse complement strand
AAATGCTCTTTCAGCTCTTCGATATGTATGAGGCGGAAAGCAAGCGGGTCATCGAGCACCCGGTGTTTTGGGATACCGAGCAGGGAATCTTGACGACGACCGAGCCGAGTACCGGTGCGGATGATTTCGACGATGCTCCAGACGTGCGTCGCCAGACTCCCGACATGCGTGAGACAGGGCCGTTGGCGCTGGTTTACCCCGCGCTCGACCTGGCGCTAAAATGCTCCCATGTGTTCAACATCCTGGATGCGCGCGGCGCCGTGGGCGTGACCCAGCGCGCGGCATTCATCAATCGGATTCGCGGGCGCGTTCGCGCTTGCTGTCTGAAATACGTTGAGCAGTTCAAGATTCCTGCAAAGTCAGGTTGAGCGGCAGCCGATCTGTAGACCTTGGGTAAAACAGGGTAAGTGGCGGGCGATAGAATCACGCCGGAAGTTAAACGGTTTATTGCGAACACGATTAACTCTGCCGAGCAGTTGGAAGTGCTCATCTTCATGATGAGCAATGCAGATACGGAGTGGAGCGCGCGGTCCGTTTCTGCTGAAACGCGCCTGCCCGAGGATTCAGCCGCCGCAAAACTGGCCGACCTCTGCGCGGCCCAGCTGCTGACCGTTCACGATGAGAACGACGAAACCCTTTACCGCTATTCTCCGCACTCGACGGCCCTTGCCGACGAAGTTGCCGAGAGCCTCGAGCGAGCGTATCGAGAGGGAAGAGACACCCTCATCCAACTGATCTATTCAAAACCGCTTCAAAACATAAGGATTTTCGCGGACGCATTCCGAATTCGGAGAGACGAATAGTGGCTCCAGTTGTTTATGTTCTTTGTTTTCTGACCAGCTTGGCGTGCTCCGTGCTGCTCTTGCGCGGATATGCCCGCTCGGGGGTCCGTTTGCTGCTTTGGAGCGGCCTGTGCTTCATTGGTTTCGCCATAAACAATCTCTTACTATTCGCAGATAATGTGCTTTTTCCCAATGCAAACCTGGCCCTGATCCGGACCCTTCCCGTACTTGTGGGATTACTCCTGCTGATTTACGGATTGATTTGGGAGGTTGAATGATCCATCTCATCTCTGGGGCGATCACCATGGGCTATCTGGTGGTGTCTCTGTTTTTCTTGAAGTATTGGCGGCGATCGCAGGATCGGTTGTTCTTGTTTTTCTCGATCGCGTTTGCGATTCTTGGCTGCCAAAGGCTGGTGCTTCAATGGACGGGCGAACGCATGGAAGATACGACGGTCTTCTATGTCATCCGGTTGGTTGCGTTTGCAATGATCCTCTTTGCCATCTGGGATAAGAATCGAAGCGAGAAGCCGGCTTAGCGCCCACCAGACTCTGGTATGGTCCGTTCGATCCGTTTGTCGGGAGTGAGCCAGATCAAGGCGACAAAGATATAGATCGCCCAGGACACTGGCGCTGCGATATAGGCCATTCCAACGGCCAAGCAATAACAGATCACCGACAGATTGCCCTTGGCATCTTTACCGATCGCCTTGTGAATGACCGACTCGCGCCCGTGCTGGCGCATCAGCCCATGCACCAGAATGGAATAGGCCATCGCGCACGCCAGTAAGACGATCCCATACAGCGCCGTTGGAGTTGCGCTGAAGTGGTTCTCACCCATCCACGCGGTCGCAAATGGGATCAATGAGAGCCAGAAAAGAAGGTGCATGTTCGCCCACAAAACAGGGCCCTTCACGCTCTGGACTGCCTGAAAGAGATGGTGATGGTTGTTCCAATAGATGCCCAGGTAAACGAAGCTGAGCACGTACGAGAGGAACACGGGTAGCAAGGGACGGAGCGCCGACCAGTTGGGATCGTGTGGAACTTTCAGCTCCAAAACCATGATCGTCATCACGATCGCGATGACCGCATCGCTGAAGGCCTCGATCCGTCCCTTCGTCATCGCTTAACTATTGGTACCAAATGGCCAGGTCGGTAAGGTGCGCGCCAACGGCTTGTCGACGCGGTAGCCCAGTTCATACTCCGCCTGCATCAATGTATGGATCTCGTGGGTTCCCTCGTAGATCATGGCTCCACGAGAATTCCGGAAGTATCGCTCCACTGGAAATTCGTCGATATAGCCGTACGCGCCATGTATTTCGACGGCCTTGTTGGCCGCATCGAATGCGGCCGCACAGTTCGTCCACTTGGCCAGCGAGCATTCCTTGGTGTGCCTTTGGCCCGTGTTCTTCATCCAACCCACTTTGTAATAGAGCAGGCGTCCAATCTCCCGTCCTTGAACCATGGCTGCGATCATTTGTTGGACCAACTGCTTGGTGCCGATCGGCTCGCCACCGACCGTGCGATCGTTCGCATACGGAATGCAGGCATCCAGGCATGCGGTGATGATGCCAACGGCGCCAGAAGCGACGGTGTAGCGCCCGTGATCCAGCGCGGACATCGCGACCTTGAACCCATCGCCCTCTTGTCCGAGCATCCGATCCGCCTCGACTCGCATGTTCTCAAAGAAGATCTCGCCGGTGTTGCCCGCACGTACGCCGAGCTTTCCATGCAATGCACGGCTTGTGAATCCGGGGGTCGTGCGGTCAACGATGAAAGCGGCATAGGGCGCTTTCGCCGCCGTATCTGCGAGTCGAGTGATGATTAAGAACTGATCAGCATAGTCCGCGAGCGAAATCCAGGTTTTCGAACCGTTGATCACGTAGAAGTCGCCGTCCTTGGTCGCGGTCGTTCGAATATTCGCAGCATCCGAGCCTGCATTTGGCTCCGTGAGTCCGAATGCGCCAACGCGCTCGCCCGAGGCGAGCTTTGGGAGCCATCGTTGTTTTTGCTCTTCCGAACCCCATTGGAGGATCGTCAGACAGTGGAGCCCGCTGTGAACGCTCATCACAACGCGAGCACTCGTGTCTGCTCGCTCCAGTTCCTCACAGGCAATACCGAGAGAAATGTAATCCGTATCGCTTCCACCGTACTTTGCCGGGATGCTCAATCCCATCAAGCCAGCCTTGCCCATGCGGTCCAACATTTCGCGGTCAGACTTGGCTTCGCGGTCCCGCTCGCGTAAGCCCGGAATGATTTCAGATTGACCAAATTTGAATGTTGATTCTCGGATCAACTCGTGTTCTTGCGTCAGGGCAAAGTCCATAGAGGCATAGCGTACCGGCTACCCGGCGTTTTTGGTGCTTGAGCCTTATCGTCGCAAAGAGTCGAGTTGTCGTTTAGATTGATGGCCATGAGCAAGAAGCCTAAGACCAGAGAATGCGCAAAAAATGGACGCGTCATGCGCGTCGTTAAAGAGAACATTGATTTGCTTCTCGAGCATTACGAGACGCGGCGCAGTCACATGCCCGCGTCAGTCCGGTTTGCCGAGCGCCTGACAACCCGTATCGGGAGCATGGGGGCCGTTTACGGTCATGCGGTTGTGTTCGGGATTTGGATCCTGGCGAATATGGGCTTGTTTGGGATCAAGCCCTTCGATCCGTTTCCATTCGGACTTTTGACTATGATGCTTTCCATTGAAGCAATCTTCTTGACCTTGTTCGTTTTGATCTCCCAGAACCGCATGCAGATTGAAAGCGACAACCGCTCCGAACTCGATGTGCAGGTCAACCTGTTGACCGAATATGAACTCACACGCCTCTGGCGATTAACGGAACTGATCGCAGACAAGCTTGGAGTCGACCGATCGAGCGATAAAGAACTCAAGGGTCTGGATGCCGACATCGACCCCAAAGACGTGATGGAACAGATCGAAAAAACTCAGGAAGCCAAGTCAGAGTAAGCGAGTTCAGGGCTTTTTCCCATCTGTTGAGAACGCTGCGATCAAAAGTTGCATCTCATCCACGGTGCGTTCTCCGACCCGCACTGGCTTTGGCGGATTGCTGGGATTGTTCGGGTTGTCCGAGCTGTTATCGTAGGTGGCTTCTACCACGATCTTCGAGCCAGCTGGAATCTTCACCGGTTGCTTGAATGAGTAGCTAAGCTGCCAATGAAAGTCCCAGTTCTCGACATGGATCAGCGGGATTTCAGCTCCGTCTGGTTTGACCGCATAAGCCTTCATTTGCTTGCCCAATAGGTGCATGTGGGGCATGACGCCGTACATTGTGATGTTGGCGGGAACCTGGTAGGTGTAGACCTGCCGATGGGCTTTTGCGCCAGCCGGAATATTCAGGGCAACGTTAAACAGCCAGGCAAGCTCAACTTCTTGCTCAACGCGCGATTTGGCGAAGTACAGTCCAACCTTCGTTAGATCCGTTTCCGGTTTGCCTGACTTGTTGTAATGGACTTGGAGCACCAGCCTTGCTCCCGGCTCGAGCTTGAATGCCTTGCCATCCGGCAATCTCCTGGCTCGTAAACCTGGCGCCCAGCCACCGAAGGAGCCGTTGGGCAGAAATCCAATGCCCCCAAACGTCTCATAACCTTCCTTCCCGTCCTTGGAGTTTCCCGCCAGCGCTTCCGATCGACCGTTATTGTCCAAGAAGACGATCACATGGTGTACGACCTTTGGATTTCCCGGTCGAACATCCATCGCGTTAATCCAAACGGGCTCCTTGTAGTTCGTTTTGATTACAAAATTTCGGTATTCGTCGGTGCCTTCGGCAGACACCGCATAAGGCTTGGCCTGGCTGACAATCCAATCTGGCTTTCCGAGGGGCCAGTCTGACGGGAACGTCGGAGCTTTGGGTTCTTTGGAACGGTCCCCCCGAGGAGCACCCAACTCGTTCCAGCGATGAAGAGTCGCAATCTGTTCGGCCGAGAGTTGGATGTCATCGGCGAATTCACCGTAGCCTGCTTTAGCCTTCCAAGGAGGCATTTGTTTGGCCCTGGTAACCACGGTCGACATCGCTGCCCACTTTTTGGCATTTTCGTACCCAATTAGTGAAAAAGGCGCAACTTCGCCGGGACGGTGACAAGTGACGCAATGATTATTGAGGATCGGCGCAATGTGCTCAGCATAAGTTGGCTTTTCCGGCGCAAGTGGCTGCTGGTGAGCTCCCGTTCTCGAGGGCGAGGATGCCGCATAGATTCCCAGTGCCAAAACAGCCAGACATAAAAACTTCATGCTCATTGCGATAACGTATAGGATATCTGGAAGGTTCGATTCGCGCCAGTAAAATGCACGAATGCATCCTCGCGCATTCGTCACCGGCTCTTCGCGCGGCATCGGCCGCGCCATTGCTTTGGAACTCACCCGACAAGGCTGGGAAGTCATTATCCACGGTGCTACGAGCAGTAGCGAACTTCAAGAG
Source organism: uncultured Armatimonadota bacterium (assembly GCA_946478935.1). The sequence continues at coordinate 9,462 of CAMLEL010000018.1, read as the reverse complement.
ACGGCGAATGCCCTCGGGGACGGCTGCAAGGGTGTTGTAGTGGCGGATCTTGCCGACCCTGCCTCCTTGCCCGGTCTCTTTCGAGATGTTGAATCACTTGGCGCGATGACGGCCCTCGTCAACAACGCTGGCATTTACATGCCGCTGGACTTCCTCAATGCGGATGATCGTGCGTTCGATGAGAACCTGAAGAAAACTTTCGCCGTGAACTTCGAGTCGCCGATACGCTTGACTCGAATGTTTGCGCAAACGTTCGCTAATCAGGGTGGTGGAAAAATACTGAATGTTGCCTCGAGAGTTGGATTTCGAGGGGAGGCGGGCGCCGCGACTTACTCCGCGTCCAAATCCGCACTGATCAACTTGACGAGAGCATTGGCCGTAGAATTGGCGCCCAAAAACATCCAAATCTATGGAATCGCGCCGGGATGGGTGGAAACCGCCATGGCCCGAACAGGGATGGAACAGCGCCTTCCGACGATTTTGGAATCGATCCCGTTGGGAAGAATGGCGAGCCCGGAAGACTGCGCGGCGTCGGCGGCATTTCTTCTCAGTCCCCAAGCTGCCTACCTCAGTGGAGTTGTGATCGACATCAATGGAGCGAGCTATTTTCACTAGGAAGACGCGTCATACTTTAGAAATCCCATGCTCGCTGTTGCCCTCTCGGTCGCCTTATTGACCCAAGAAGAGCCTGACCGACTCCGCACCATATGCCGAAATGGCTCCGCCGTGATCGTTGAGAAGATGCCCGACGAGCCGACGATATCGGTACAGCTTTGGGCTTCGGCCAGATCCGTTCCGGAAACAGCCAAGACTCATGGCTGGCGTCATCTCCTCGAACACTTGATGGCCCGTGGACCCAAGGGCGACGTGGACCGCCGATTGGAATCTCAAGGAGCGTTTCTTCGGGCGCAGACTTACAGGGATGCGATGGTTTTTGAGGTCAACGTCAGCCCGCGTCAATTGGATCTTGCGATCGTCACGATCCTCGATGTCCTCAAGCCGATTCAATCAACTCCAGAAGACATCTCAAAGGAACTTGCAACGATGGCCCAGGAGTTTGCGACCTATGACGATGCATCGCGTTTGGGTCGTGGCGCCTGGCAGCAAGCGTTCGGAGATGCTGGTTTGGACCCGATCGGAACGCTTTCGGCGATGAAGGCCGCCAGTCCAGAGAACCTGAAAGACTTGCAGCGCCGCCACTTCTATCCTGAGAACCTTGTATTGAGTATCGCTGGCCCCGTGGACCTGAAGTCGGCGACTGATTCAGCCGTGCAGGCGATTGGCATGAAGCAGGGTGGGATTCGTCTTCCACTTGAGATTCGCAAGAACGCCAGTGCTGGAAGAATCGAAGTGGAAGGTTTTGGCGAGGGACGAGCCGCTGCCACCGAGGGCTTCGATCACCCGACCACCGTCGGCGCCCTGGCATTCGCCTTGGCAGTTGGGAGCGGTGTGGAGGGTGCATTCGTAACTTACACGCCGTCCGCAGACCGAGGTCTGGTTATTGTTGGCCAAACTGAAAAGCTCTCTGGAATCGGCCTAAAGATCGATGCGATCGGTGAAGGTGATTGGGCGAATCTGTTCTATGTCGGAAAACTCCTTGCTCGCTCGTGGGTCAATCGCTATCTCTCGAGCGCATCCGGAGTCGCTTACCTACGCGGACACCTGCTCGTTCAAAACCACGGTAGCCGCCCCGAGCAGATGCTCAAAACGATCGATAACTTGACGTTTGATCAATTCAAGGCTGCGGCCCGCTACTTTGCCAAGGATCGAGCCGTGACAGTGGTGGGCCGATGACGACTCTAATCGCAGCACTTGTCCTCCAGGTCTCGGTGCCACCGGTAGTCGAGTGGCTGGAACCAAAATCTTCGGTCACATCGATCCAAGTCGTTGTCAACCTTCCCGAACTGAATGCCAAGGACCGTGCATTATTGCGGATCGTCGCTTCCACGACAGGCGAGGGCTCCGTTTCATACGGACCAGGGCAACTCGATGAAATATTCAGTCGGACTGGGGCGCGTATTCGCACCACGTTGGGGGCTGACCATCTCCGAATGAGTGGGGAAGTGGTGCCCGCAGACTTGCCGAGTGCCCTCAACATGCTGGCTTCGCTTCTCAAGGAACCGACCGCATCACCGGAGCGACTTCAAGCCGCGTCGGACGACCTGCAGTTTCGGCGTTTGTCTTGGTGGCGTCAGGCGCTTAACCCAACCGGATTCATTCCTCCCAGATACTCCAGTACCGACTTGGCATCGCTTCGCGCCCGAGTGTTCCGCCCTGAGCGTATTCACCTGGCCGTTGGTGGCAAACTTCAACCTGGGCTAGCGACCTCTAAGTGGACAGAGCTAATGTCTGCTTGGCAAGTCCCCAAAATCAGCCAGGTCGCATCGTTGACGGTCGTCGATGAAAAGCCGGAGTACGACGGAGAACTGTCGATCGCTCCGTTCTCTGGAAGAGATGCCGCGCTTTCGACAAGACTCTTGGCACTGACTGCACTGGGAACAGGGAAGTCGGCTTTGCTTTGGGAAGTGGCTCGCGACGAATTGCGCTTCAGTTACCGCCAAGAGTCCGTGCTGACTCCGACTCCAACTGGATTTCAACTGCGACTTTTGATCGCCCATTCGGGCACAGAGGAATTGGCCGAGAAGGCAGACCAGATCCAGAAGCGACTCATAGAACGGATCAATGTCTGGACCGAGGAGGATCGGAAGCGAGCATTGGCGATGGCGGATGCTTTCCTGGTGCGGGAGAGCGATCTCTCCCCGCTCTACTTTTCTGGGGGAGCACCCCTTGGCCGGTCCCTTGCCGATCAAACGTTTCTACGCGCCTATTGGCCAATGAAGACCGGGGCTTCCTGGAACCCCCACCAACTCGTAGGGCGGATGGGATTCGTTGAATTGGCGGACCTGAAAAACATGGCGCTGGATCTTGTCTCGAAGTCTGACTTAAGAATCTTGAAAGGCAAGTAAAGATTCCTTGAATTCTGCATCTCGAGTGCAAAGGGCCCGGAAGTCGCAGGAAACACATAACGGCTTGACCACGGCGCGGCGCTCTTCCCAATTGGCGCCAAGGATCTCCTTTCCAACGACTTCGATATCTTGTTTCAAGACTTCAAGCGCTTGATCGTCCAAGGAATAGGTTGCTCGCGACCCCGATCGTACGGCGACGATCGTTGCACACACGGGTCTACCGGGATATTTTTCACGCACGAGAAGTTGGTAAATGCTCATCGCAAGGTCGGTCTCGACCTCCTCCTCACTGACTTCAACGCGACCTGTCTTGTAATCGATAATTTCAAGTGTTCCGTCAGGATGCTCGTCGATCCTGTCAATGCGCCCAACCAAGTCAAAGTCTTCGCCGAATTGGAGTTTTAGCTTCTGCTCGACGCCGATGACTTTGGTGATTGTCGGGCGCGAGCGTTCTTCTTCGACATAGCGCTCAAGAATGCGTTTCCCCTCACCGAAGGCTTCCTGCATTTCGTCGGCGCTGGAAAAGCCGGCGTCGATCCAGCTGTCCGAATAGGCGTCCATCACTTGGCTCGCGGAGGTCACTCCAACGTCGCCTGAGTCATGGAATCGTTCCAAGACCTTGTGCAAGGTCGTACCAAAGGAGTAGTAGTTCTTCGACCGGAGATACCACCTACCTTGCTCGCTCTCGTAAGTCCAATAGAACTTCGTTGGGCAAGCCAGATAGGTGGATATCCGGGTCGGGCTCAGTGTCGGCTTTCGCGGCACATCCTATTGTGGCCGTATCAGCGAACCTTTTGGACTGCCGGCAAAAGCAATCCGATGAGGATGGAGCGCACGCTGCCATCACCCAACAGGACTTGATGGATAGCCGAGTGCTTCACGGTTGCGGTTTGAACCTCGTATACGAGTCGGTCGCTCTGGACTGCCGGCAGGAAAAGGACGCTTACATCCGTGTCTTCCACTTCCACGGTTTTCAAGTCGCCTCCGCGCTCTTGGATGTTCAACAACAGTCCGCCGCCTACATTCCTCGTGAACCAGAGCGTAAAGCGCTGCGAACTGGGGACTTCGCGTCCGAAAAGCGGCACATCCACGCGCCAACCATTACCCATGATCAGCATTCGGGAGGCAGCTTCGCGAACCTTTTGAACTGCGGGCAGCAAGAGACCGATCTCGACGGACTCGTCATTGGTCGTCAATTCGCCAGCACCCGGCCGAACGGTAGTGGGTCCGAAGCTGAACGAAATATCGTTCATGGAAACCTTGCCGGTACCTTGAGCGAAAGCAGGCTTTGCGAAGATTGCGAAACCCGCAATCGACGCGCAAACAAAAGCTGCGAGTAGTGTAACGCTCGCCCTACCATGGACAAGATGACGTGTAATTTTGAACATGATTCACCTCTCTTAGCCCTTGCCTACGACAAGAGCAATAACGTTCGTTTCGGCCGTCCTGCGAATTTATGCGGAGAAGCCGTAAACTGTTGCCGTGAGCACCGCAACCCCGCTGAAGATTCGTTTGGGCCATAGCCCTGACTCAGATGACGCCTTTATGTTTTGGGGCTTGGCAAATGGCCAGGTCCAGTCCCAATATGAGTTCGAACACATCCTGCGGGATATCCAGACGCTCAATGAATGGGCGATGGAAGGCAAGCTCGAATCCACGGCCATCAGCGTTCATGCCTTCGCCTACGTTGCCGAAAAGTACGCTCTGCTGCGTCACGGTGGCTCATTCGGCTGGAACTACGGGCCCATGTTGGTAGCGGATCGGGAATTCGATCGAGCGGCATTGGCCGAAACCGTCATCGCTGTTCCCGGCAAGCTGACAAGCGCGTTTCTCGAACTCAACCTCTGGTGGAAAGAGAATGTGGGTGATGCTGAGCTGAAGTTCGAGGTGGTGCCTTTCGATCAAATCATTCCGTCCATCCAGGAAGGCAAGTTCAAGGTCGGACTGATCATTCACGAGGGTCAGCTCACGTATCAACGCGATGGGTTGAAGTTGATTGTCGATATGGGAGTCTGGTGGAAAGATAAAACAGGTCTTCCGCTACCACTCGGCGTCAATGTCGTCCGAAAGGATTTGGGGCCAGAAGTCGTTGCCGACGTAAGTCGATGCATGCGCGAGTCGATCACGGCTGGATTGGAGCATAGAAAGGAAGCGCTTTCATACGCCTTGCAGTTCGCTCGCGGGATGGACGAGGGTACCAGCGACGAGTTTGTCGGCATGTATGTGAACGAGCGGACGCTCGACATGGGAGAAGAAGGGGTCGAAGCCATCAAGCTGTTGCTAAAGATGGGAGCCGCTGCTGGCCTCGTACCGGGCGTCGAAGTCCAAGTCGTAGACTAAGTGCGGTTCGGGAAATCTGGCCGATCCAGCAGTTCCAAAGCATTTCCCAGATGTCGGGCATTGTGACGCTCTACCACTTGGAGGGCGTCTCCGAGCTTCAGTTTCACGTACTTGGCGAATGGTGATGTGAATCGTCCGTTAAGATCGCGCCCACCCAGTTCGCTTAGCGCCACATGAAATCGAGATTGGAAATCGTTGAACTCAAGGAGCACATGCTTGGGAATTGACGCACTGCTTGGGATCATTTCTTTGGGTACCGGCCCCGGAAGGTTGCCGCCGGGACGGACCGCCATCAATAGCAACTTGCCCCACAGCCCAGGTTTATACGAGGTTTGAAAGGATTGAGCCCGCTTGGCCAGGTCTTCGATTATCGGAACATAGAAAGCATTGCCGAGAACCAGGTGATGAATCTGTTGTGCGATGCTCCACTTTTCGGCATCCGGCCGCCAGTTGAATTCCTCGTCTGAAAGCTCTTGCAGACTCTCGTTCGCACGGCGATCCCAATCCAAACTGGAAGCTGCAAGTTGGGCAATCCAAGCGTCATCGTTCATCTCTACCTCTAGAACGTCCGGTGAATCTAGATCAATTCATCACACAATTTTTATACTCTTGGTTGATCTTTGTGCAATGAACATCGTTTTATCACTTGTCACGGATTGGAGGTGATCGATGAAATCTTACATTTCTGGCTGCGTCGTCGTCCTGGCGAGTGTGATGGCCTATGGGCTTACCTTGACGCCAACTGCTGAACCGGGGAAGGAAGCTCCTGCATTCACCTTGTCTGACTCAAACGGGAAGAGTCATGACCTTTCCGCTTACAAAGGGAAGTACGTGGTCCTGGAGTGGCTGAACTACGGTTGCCCTTACGTCCAGACTCACTACGAGTCCGGCAATATGCCCAAACTCCAGAAGGAGTGGACCAAGAAGGGCGTGGTCTGGCTATCCATTGTTTCATCGGCTCCCGGAAAGCAGGGTCACTATGAAGGGCCAGCTATGAATACCGAGACGAAGAAAATGGGAGGAGCCGGAACCGCCGTCCTCATGGATCCGTCCGGTCAAGTTGGCAAGAGCTATGGAGCACGAACCACGCCACACATGTTTGTGATCGATCCCAAGGGCACGGTCATCTAAGCGGGTGGCATCGACAACAAAGCGGTCTCCAAACCTCAGGAAGATCCGAGTGTCACCAACTACGTCTCTCAAGCCCTGAATGAGAGCATGGCAGGCAAGGAAGTTTCAGTCAAAACAGCACGACCCTACGGGTGCGGCATCAAATACGGAAGGTAGTTGTAAAGATATGGGACGGACTTTCATAGGTCCGTCCCATTTTTTTGTTTGCATGTACCGCATTTTCGAGATATGATACGAATGTGATATCACTACGATGTCATAGGAGAACCGAAAATGCGTGAGAAGGAAAGGTCGGCACTGTCGGGCTTTTGGATGCTGTTGGTCGTTTTGGCGCTGCTGCTGGTGGGAAGCTACCAGAGCTATCGCACGATTATCATCGGCGAAGGCGCGCCAGGAATTGGTTGGCAAGTGTTTGGGGTCGTGGCAATCTTTACCATTGCATCCATCATGATGGGAGGGTTCTTCATCATCGAGCCCAACGGAAGCAAGGTTCTGCTGCTCTTTGGCCGGTATGTGGGAACCGTGAAGGAAAGTGGTTGGTGGTGGGCCAATCCGTTCTATTCCAAGCGCAATGTGTCGTTGCGCGCAAGAACCTTGAACGGTCAGCGATTGAAGGTGAATGACTCGGTCGGCAACCCGGTCGAGATTGCGGCGATCGTGGTGTGGCAAGTCATCGACACCTACAAGGCGAGCTTTGATGTGGAAGATTACGAGGATTTCGTCAACCTCCAGAGCGAAACGGCGCTGAGGCACCTTGCCAGCGCTTACCCTTATGATGCGGAAGAGGAGCACATCAGCCTGATGCGCAACACCGATGAGATCTCTGAGCACTTAGGAGATGAGTTGGAAGCCCGACTGGCGTTGAGCGGGGTGCGAGTTATTGAATCGCGCCTTTCCCATCTGGCTTATGCGCAAGAGATCGCCGGGGTCATGCTTCGGAAACAGCAGGCGGCCGCCATTATCGCGGCAAGGCAGCGGATCGTCGATGGGGCAGTTGGTATGGTGCAAATGGCGCTCGCCCATTTGGATCGCGACAAGATCGTGGAACTGGATGAAGAGAGAAAGGCGGCAATGGTCAGCAATCTGATGCTTGTCCTGTGCAGCGAAACCAACGTGCAACCGGTCGTGAACACGGGCACGCTCTATCCCGGATAATGGCTGAGCGGAAAGCATTTGTGCTGAGGATCAGCCCAGAGCTATGGGATGAAATCCAGCGGATGGCGAATGAGGAATTTCGATCGGTGAATGCGCAGATCGAATTCCTCCTTCGCGAAGCCGTCAAGAAACGGCGCAAGGTCGAGAAAGACCTTGAGTAAGTTACTCGAGGATGAAAGTTACTTTCATCATGACTCGGTATTCAGAAACAGCGCCGTTGTTCACGACCACCTGCTGATCTTGGATCCAGGCCCCCTGAATGTTCTTGACGGTTTGGCTCGCTCGCGAAATGCCGGATTTGATCGCATCATCGAAACTGGTCGACGACGAAGAGGAAAGTTCGATTACTTTTGCAACTGCCATAGTCTTCTCCAAGTGAAAGGTTGGAGAAGTGTACTTCTTTATCGTGAACTCGTCGGCAGCTGACGCGCCTTGCTGGAAACATCGGCAAGCCGTTTACGTTGTTCTTCCATCACGAGTCGGCGAACTCGTGAACTTGAAGTGTTCGCGATCGGATACATGACTTCAGTCGAAGCTTCTCCGAAGTTGACTTTCAGCTTTTCAAAGCGAATAACGCTGTCAACCAGGGAGCCGTCGTATGTTTGAAATGCGTTGATGAATGCGATATCCGGTTTAGATGAGTGGCGATAATGCTCAACCGGTACGGCGGTCTGCCTGACGATGGCATCCAGAGCTTGGCCAATCCCGTCGAGTTCAGTTGCTTTGCCTTCACCGGAAATCTGGTAGCCACCAAAAGATACTTTCATGCCTTCTGGCAGCTTCTCGGCAATGTTGATCCCTGCTGCGGCAGACGGCGCTGCAATCGCTGACTCACCTGAAGGGGTGGCTATCGTCGTTGTTGGGAATGCCATCGGCGGTGGACTCACTGCCGCCGCATCATAAATCACAGTCCGGCTGCGAGCGTGGTCCTTTCCCAATTGGTATGCGGCCAATCCAACACCCGCCAGAATGCCAAACCAGGTGACTACGGCAAGAGTGATGAGGAATGTGTTGATCGGCCTGACCTTTTTTCGCGGCGGAAGGTCCAAACTTGAAGTCGTATTCATGCTTCGGACCGTGGCGACCATGCGCTCGACTTCACCCGCCGACAAATTCATAGTCTCGGCCAGGTCCTGAATGTTCAATCTGCTGCGCAGTTCGCCCTCAGCTTGGCGCTTTGCCCAGAGTTCCAAGACGGCTTCTGCTTCCTGCTGCGTCAATTCCTCTTTCGATTGTTCCTTTGCCTCAATTGCCATCGACTTGTCTCCATCTTGATCATACGCTGTAAATTGCACATTCTGGGTCGATTAGCCACCCTCCCGACGACGAACGCAGCGAAAGCCGATATGACATGTGCTTGTGTCGGGGGTCACCGGCTGCCGAGCAGCGGGCCGATAGCGGTGGCAGTAGCTTCTGGCGCAAAGGAAGGATCCGCCCTTCGTGATCTTCGTTGAATTGGGTCCATCGCCTTTGGTCCACTCCCAGACATTCCCGGACATATTGTAGAGTCCGTACCGGTTGGGTGAGAACGATCGGGCGGGAGCCAGTCCGGTGAATCCATCCTCTCCAACATCGACCTTTGGAAACGGACCTTGCCACACATTGGCTGGCCATTTTCCATTCATCTTCTCTTCTTTGCCCCAGGGATACGTTTGCCCATTCGCACCGGAAGCAGCTTCCCACTCCGACTCTGTGGGCAGGTCTTTGCCACACCAGCGAGCGTAGGCTAGCGCATCTTCGAATGCGACATGAACGACGGGGTCTTCGGGCTTGCCGTCTCGCCAACTTGCACCTGGCTGATACGTCCAACATTCCTCGGGAGGCAAGCTTGCATGCGGTTTGAAAACGGCCGATCCGGGTTTCAAGAGGG
>CAMLEL010000017.1 GCA_946478935.1 uncultured Armatimonadota bacterium | reverse complement strand
TGCCTCTTCGATTGCCTGAATCGCTCCCAAAGCCATGTCGTCGTTGTGAGCATAGAGGGCAATGATCTGCGATCCCTGAGGGCTCTTTAACAGCGCTTCCATGACTTCTTTCCCTTTCGCGCGTGTGAATTCGCCTGTCTGGGAGAAGACCACCTTCATGTCGGGGTGCTTGGCGATCTCTTCGGCGAAGCCCTTCTTGCGATCGTTGGCCGGAGCGCTCCCTGGAGTTCCTTGAAGCTCGGCGATGACCGCTTTGCCATTCATCTTCGTAGCGAGCCATTCGGCCGCCATGCGACCTTCAGCGACGAAGTCGGAACCGATGAAGGTCACATAAAGATCTTCCGGAACTTCAGGTCGCCGATCGGACACGATCACTGGAATGTTCGCCTGCTTTGCCTCACGCATTACGGGCTCCCAGCCAGTCTCAACGACCGGTGAAAAGGCAATCACATCCACATCTTGAGCGATGAAGGACCGAATCGCTTTGATCTGATTCTCTTGCTTCTGCTGAGCATCGGCGAACTTGAGCTCGACCCCTCGCTTGGCGGCCTCATCCTGGATCGATTTGGTGTTTGCGGTTCGCCAAGCGCTCTCCGCGCCGATTTGTGAGAATCCAACGACATAGGAGTCTTTGGCAGGCGTTCCGCCTGACCCATCGTTGCCAACGGTATCCGTTTTCGGTGTACCTGAACAACCGGCAAGGGCAACTAGAATCGCTGCGGTTCCGGCAAAGGTGAAAAGTTGACTTCGCGTCATGACGTCGTTTTACCGGAGTTTGCAGGATTTTGGTTCGGATTGGGGGCGCCGATCGGTCCACCAGAATTGGGCATCTGGTAACCGGCCGGGGGACTGAACTTCCTTGGCTCCACCTTGGGCCCTGCTCCAAAGCTGGGTTTCATGATTACCAGCACGTAGACGACAATGCCGATCCCCACCGCCGATAGAACGGCGATGAGGACCCCGGGGCTCACTTGCTTCTTCATTACTATCGAGTTCCGTCCCACCACGTACCCCAGAAATTCAAGACTCGGGGCTGGAGGTAGTGAGCAGACCAGGCGTTGCTGGGAACGTAATTGCCCTGGCTGGAACAGCAAGACCACCACTGGGCTGTCTGCGCGTCGCAATCATTTGCGGGAGGCGAGTAGATCATGCCCTTGGCGGCGACCGCATGGCCATCCATGATCGCACTGGGCAGAACCTTGTTGTGCCAGGTTGCGGCTGCGTATCCCGGGCTCTGGGGATCCTCCCAGCGACCTTGGACGGAGTTGTAGCAACTCGGTTGAGTTTCGGTAAAGGCAAAGCAACCCAACGGGCTGCTGGTGCGACAAGACGCCATCACCATGAGCTCGGCCACATTCTCCTGAGAACTCATGACGCGTGGTGAGTAGTTATTGCGCGGAACCATGAGGCCGCCGTTGCTGAAGCCCAGCGTACCGCTGGCAGTCCAGTCTCCCCAATAGGATCCGGTCATCGGCCGTCCACCCACAAAGTTCGGTATTCCGGCTGATACATCCCAAACCGTGTCGACGTTTTTGATGTACGGATACAGCTTCTGAAGCGCGAAGCTGCCGTCGGGGAACCAGGGACCGTGCTGCCAAACCAGGACGACCGTGTCGTCGTAATCGTTTGCGTACATGACGTGGGCAAGCACGTTTTGCTTCAGGTTCGAAATCGTTGCGGCTCGCTTGGCCGATTGCTTGGCCTGCGCGAACACTGGAAACAGGATGGCGGCGAGAATCGCGATGATCGCGATAACGACGAGCAATTCGATGAGCGTAAAGCCACTCTTCAACGAGGGCCGCACGGAAGATGAAACCGGGGAATGCGGCATTGCAGAACTCCTTCGACGCGCAATTTGATCCGCGTCGAAGGCATTATAAACCAGAAATTAAAGACTATTTAATAAATTTTAGAAAATAAACGTCTGATACACTGTGGAGGACACGCTCGCACCCCCATGGACGACTCTGAACTGCTCGCTGCCAATCCCCGGCCCACAACGCTGAAACGCATCAACATGCGGCGATTTCTCGAAGAGCTTCGCCGTCGCGGTCCCAGCACTCGTGCCGAACTGACCCGAGCAACTGGCGTTACGCCTCCGACCAGTTCAAGCATCATCGCCGATCTCCTGGCAACGGGTCTTCTGGAAGAAGGAGCATTTGCCGCGCCGAGCAAGGGGCGGCCGGGTAAATCCTTCCGCCTGGCGGGCACCAGCGCGTATGTGCTTGGCGCGACGATCGACATTCAAACCTGCTCAATCGCCGTTTCTGGCCTCGAAGGGAAACCAAAGGCGGAAACGGTTCGAAGATTTCAAACCCCGAACGAGTACTCAGCGCTGCTGGAAGCCATCTCGGTTGAGGCCAATCTTGCGATGAGCGCGCATCTCGGTAAGTGCCATGGACTCGGATTGGCTGTACCGGGTCTGGTTCACAGTCGGTACCGCCGCGTCGCCTTCTCTCCGAATCTCCACTTCCTGGATGGGAGGGACCTGGGTGCAGATTTGGAAGATATGCTCCAAGTGCCCGTCGTTTGCACTCAGGAAGAGCAGTCTCTGTGCTTGTCTGAGCAGTACCAAGGACAAGCTGATGGCTTGTCCGATTACGCTGTGGTCGATTTCAGTTCGGGCGTGGGTATGGGAGTGGTGAGCGGTGGTCGGTACGTTTCGGGCGCACAGGGGTTCGCCGGTGAAATAGGACATACCACGGTGGACCCAAACGGACGCGCCTGTGGTTGCGGAAATCGAGGTTGCTTGGAAACCGTGGCTTCGGACATTGCCCTGCTTCGACAAGTTGAGTCGATTCTGGGACGAGCCATCGACTTCGACGAACTAGGGCCGGCAATGAAATCAAATTCTGATGTGCGCGACGCCGTCGATCAAACCCTCTCATTTGTGGCGATCGGCCTCGCCACCGTCGTCAACGTCTTCAATCCTGAGGCGGTGTTTGTACACGGTCGCGTGTTCCAATTGAACACGGACATGATGGAAGGATTAAGGTCCAAGGTTCGAGCTCGGGCGCTGCGACCCTCCTACGATGAATTGAGGATTGACCTCGCCCATGGAGACAAGTTGCACGGCGCTGTCGCCGGGTTGCTGAATAACTTGTTTGCCGCGATCGGCCCCACACTGCAATAGCGGGAATGGAGATTGGTGGGCCCAGCTAGATTCGAACTAGCGACCTCACCCTTATCAGGGGTGCGCTCTAACCAACTGAGCTATGAGCCCGAAGCAGGGGATAGGATACCCCCAACGGATTGATTTCGCAACGGACCTGGGAGTGGGACTACCCACCCTTACGGCGGAGCTTTGGACGGACGTGCACCCGATACAGCAGGAGTGGAAGTGCGTCACTGTATGCCACGACGATCCGCGGTATTGCGGAAAGTGGGTCATCTGGGCGCGGCAGTCGTTTCCCCAGGGCCAAGCCGACGACGTAGCCACAAGTTTCAAGGGCTTTGGCAGAATCCCGGTTCGAACTTCCATATGGGTAGCAGAACGCACCTTGAGCGAACCCACGCTCCGCTAGTTCTCGACGACATCGATCAATCTCCTCGACCTGCTTTTCCAAGGAAAGATCACCCAGCCTTGCGTGAGTTGCGGTATGGTTGCCCACTTCATGACCCAACTCCGCAAGGCGGGCAAGGGCATCCCAGTCGGCCAATGGCCTTGGCGGCCCCGCGCCTTCCCACTGGCTCTCCTGCCCTACCAGACTTGAAACGATATAAATGGACATCTTTGCCTGTCGCCGCTCAAAGATTTCGGTTGCTGCCAAGGTTGAAGCAAATCCGTCGTCGAAAGTGAAACAAACGGTCGGCCGCTTTGGCCATTGAATCAGGTCACAACCGGTTACGAAATCAAACCTGCGCCGGGCAAAGAACCTTACGTGAGAGTCGAGTCGATGGGGATGGATGTTTAGGCGGCGGCCCTCTTCTGCCTCCGTTCCAACCTTGTGGTAGCACAGTGCGACCAAACTCATTTGCGTAATATTGGCACCGCAACGAAGTTTGCGTGACGTAGCTTTCACCCCAGACGTCGGATATCTGACGGTCAACGCATAGACAAGATGGGTCGTTCATCGCTAAAATGCTTGTGATCGGGAGCCTAGTTGGGCTCACCTGGAGTAAAAATCGAATGATGGGAACGAACCGAATTCTCTTCGTCGGACTTTTGGCGACGCTATTTACAGCTATTGCGTCGGCCGACTTCGACGGACCTGCGCCGCTTGCGTGGCGTTGGGTGCAGCCTGGTACCAGTTCGCCAGTCGGCAGCCCTACAATTCAAGACGGAACGGTGTATGCCGCCGTCGGCACACGCATGTATGCCCTCGACAAAGAAAGCGGCAATCAAAAGTGGAAGTTTCCATTGGTCGACCCTATCGAGGGGAGTTTCAAGTCGACCGTCATCCTTACTGATGGTCTGGCGATAGCCGCCGCGAACAACCGCACGATCTATGGCGTCGACGCCAAGACAGGCGAGTCAAAGTGGACCTACGTCGCTCCCGCACCCATCTATCGAGAGCCGGTTCTTGCCAGCAAGTTTGTCGTTTTCGGGATGTCGGACAACTCGCTAATGGCGATCAATGCGGTAACTGGACAGCCGGTGTGGAATGCTCCCGTAAAAGTCCACGAAGGCTTTATGGGACGCCTGGCCGCTTATCAAAGCAATGTCTTCTACTTCAACAACAACTATGAGATGGTGAGCTACAGCGCAACCACTCAGAAGCAGAACTGGAAGCAGCGCTTTTCAGTCATCGGGCCCGATGTGGAAGCCGTGAATCTGAGCGACAACCTATACGTGAATTCCGGCTCCTACATGATCGGCGTAAACGCCGTCTCGGGTCGAAAGGTGTTTGAAGGAAACACGAATGAGCAGCTTGCCTTCGCTCCGGCCGCGAATGGCGAGAGCGTTCTTGGCGTGAGTCTCGACGGCAAGGTGTTCCTTTTCGGTTCCAATGGTCGGCCCCTGGTTCGCAAGGAAATCAACCTCGGTTCTCAGCCTGCCGCGCCCCCGTCAGTAGCCGGCAAATTCTATGTGGTGCCCACCCGCAACGGCGCAATCAACCTGATCGATTCCAAGACTGGCGACGTCGTATGGAGCTATCTGGTCCGACCCATCGGGGAGTCCAGCTCTAGCACGACCAATCCCGCTGGAGGCTCACCCGGCGCTCCCGGTGGCCTGGGGGGCGGTGGCCGAGGTGGTCAAGGGACGACCCAAGCCCAGCCAACCAAGGTGCTCGCCATTCCCGCGGCCGGGTCTGCTGTTTTGGACGGCAATACGCTCTTCCTGCTTGCCCAAGACGGAAGTGTTTTGGCATTTGACCGACAACTCGGAGTCGACCTGACTGCTCCGTCGGTAAAAATGGTCTGGCCGAATCCGGGCGATCTGGTTAATGGACAGCCCCCACTCGAGTTGATCTTCAAGATTGAAGACGAAGCGAGCGGCATCAACAACAAGAGCATCAAAATACTTGTCGACGGTCAGGAGCTCGAGTATGAGTTCGGTCGAGATGGAATCGCTCTTGCTCGAATTTCCGCGCTGGGCAAAAACAAGCCATTTGTAGACGGACGAAAGGTTATCACGGTGGTGGCCGCAGACTGGATGGGCAATGAAGCACGAACTGACTTCGCCCTCGTGATCGACAATACGCTGCGTCCGCTCGTTCGGCCCACAGCAAACGATCCCGGACGGGGTGGTGGAGCGGGCGGAGGCGGCGCGCTCGGGGGCGGCGACGGCCGTTAATGTCGTTCCTGCTTTGGCAGGCCCTGCTCCTCGCCGAACTCCCGATCTTAAAGGGCCGAGCTCTCCTCAAAGAGCTCGGCCCTCTTGGCGATAACGGAGTTTCCCGGCTTCAAACCCACCCCTCGCTGAGCGATTCTGAACGCAAGCGACTGGAAGGCTTCGATCCGTCGAAAGCGCGTACCGCGGAAAAGCTGGGAATTGAGACGCTCGATCATCGAGATTATCCACAGCAGCTCAAGGAATGGCCGCAAAACCCATTGGGGCTATTTGTCTGGGGGGATTGGGCTTGCGCTCATCGACCCACGGTCGGCATCGTCGGCACACGAGCCGCGTCCACTTATGGGAAAGCCGTCGCGATGAAGTTTGCAGAATCCCTGGCAGAGGCGGGCGCGACCATCGTGAGCGGCGGAGCGATAGGCATAGACGGCGCAGCCCATCGCGGTGCGCTCGGCGCTGAGGGAAAGACGATCGCAGTCCTCGCGGGCGGCGTCGACAAACTCTATCCAGCGATTCATCGCGGTTTGTTTCAGCAGATTCGGGAAGGCGGCGGGTGCCTCGTCAGCCAGTTTGCCTGCGGAGCAAAGCCCGACGCTTACCGGTTTTTGGCTCGAAACTATGTCATCGCCGCATTGAGTCAAGTTTTGATCGTTGTGGAAGCTCCAGAAAGGTCGGGCGCCATCCATACGGCCAACCGGGCCAATGAATTGGGCCGTCAAGTATTTGTCGTTCCCGCCAATATTGAAAACATGAGCTTCCGCGGGTCGCATGCTTTGATTCGGGATGGAGCCACCTTGCTTGACCACCCTGATCAGGTGATATCCGCACTCGATTTGGAGAAGCCGGCAACGAAAGTGATGGCCCCTCCCGTTGGTGAGATTCCAACCAAAATCATGTCTGTCCTGACCACTACGCCTCTGGCCATCGAATTCATCCTGGAGCGAACTGGGCTTTCTATGCAGGAAGTCGCCAGTGAATTGACCCTTCTCGAACTGGAAGGTCGAATCTTGCACGACGCTGGAGGCTACGCGATCAAGCCGTGAAAAAGACTTATAACGCACTGGGTCCGGAAGGCTTTGGGGCCTATGAAGTCGATTGGGCGACCCGTCGATGGAAGCGGGTGGTGGCCGCTCCGAAATCAGTGTTGATTCCCGGCTTCGTTGACATCCACATTCATGGCGCGTTCGGGATTGACTTCATGTCGGCAACCACCAAGCAGATGGAAATCCTTTGCTCACGCTTGGAATCCGAGGGTTATGAAGCATTTCTGCCGACAACCGTCACTGCTTCCTCAAAAGCAATTCGAGCTGCGCTTGCGAGCTTTCCAGATTCTCCAATGGTGCCAGGCTTTCACCTAGAAGGTCCTTTCATCAGTCCTGCCTATCCTGGTGCACAACCGCCGTCAGCAATCGTCGACCCTCCACTTGGGGTATCCGAGTGGGACAAGACCTTGAATGATCCACGCCTGCGGGTCATCACCCTTGCGCCAGAACGACCTCATGCGCTAGATCTCATCGCACGCTTGATGAAGCGCAAGGTTCTCGTCAGCATGGGTCACACAGAAGCAACCTATGATCAGGCTCGTCACGGATTTGAATTCGGTGCGGCGAGCACGACCCACACCTTCAACGCCATGCGCGGCCTCCATCACCGGGAGGCTGGCATTCTGGGATATGCGCTGACGAACAACGCACTCGCGACCGAATTGATCTACGATCGTCTTCACGTTTCCAAAGAAGCCGCTCAACTTCTGTTCCGATGCAAGCCGGCGGACAAAGTCATCGCCGTCAGTGACAGCACGATGGCCACGGGCATGGGCGCGGGCAAGAAATTTGAAATGTGGGGACTTAACTGCGTGACGGGTAAATCCGACGTGCGGCTCGCGGAATCGGGAGCACTGGCGGGAAGCGCCATCTCGCTCTTGGATGCTTTCCGGAACCTGTATGAAGACTTCGGTCCGGAAACCGCCATTCGGGCTTGCTGCATCAATCCTCGGCTGGCTCTCAAATGGGCGATCAAGCCAAGGGTCTATCTGGAGTTGGACCAGAATCTAGCGATCCAAGATCGGATCAAGGCGAAGGCATAGCCGCCTTCTTCAGGCGATCCCACACGGCGTCCCAATCCCTGGTTTGGGGTGGAGCTTCCACATAAATCCGGTCCAGACCGATTTGATCAAGGTCGAAAAGCGTTTCGTATAGTAGCGCAGCATAGGCCACTGGGTCATGCGGAAGCAGAACCTGTGCCGGGTTTGTGAGGGCGGAGAGCACGAGGCCCGCCTGGTCGGGCTGCAGTTGGGGCACGATCTCGACAGGGGTCCTAGGGGAATAGTGGCGGGGATACTGTCCCGGAGACTTCCGAACCCCTGTTCCCAAGGGAATGGGCATACCAAGAAAGGCCTCCAACTCCGCTTGAGAGACCCCGCCAGGGCGAAGGATTCTCGGACCATCGGTTAAATCCAGTACGGTGGACTCAAGACCCACCTCCGACGAACCGCCATCCAAGACAAGTTCGGCGCTGTCACCGATCGAGGGATCCACGTGCTCAGCCCTCGTGGGAGATAAACGAGTGAACAGGTTGGCGCTGGGAGCAGCCACGGGCGTCCCTGCTTCCAGAATCAGGCGCCGCGCCACTGAGTGTGCGGGAACTCGAACGGCAACGGTGTCCAACCCCGCAGAGACTTCCATCGGCACAATCGGCAGTTTGAGCAAAACCAGCGTAAGCGGACCCGGCCAAAACCGATTGGCAAGCTTGTAAGCGACCTCAGGGATGTCTCGGGCAACTTTGGACAGCCACGTCGTCTCAGCCAAGTGCACGATCAGGGGATTGTCCGATGGCCGACCTTTGGCCGCGAAGACGTCCAAAACGGCGTCTCGATTCAGAGCATCGGCGGCCAACCCGTACACTGTCTCGGTTGGCATCACCACGAGGCGTCCGCTTCTGATGGCGCTGGCCGCCTCCGCGATATTTTCATCAGTGGGAGCAACGATTCTCACCCGATTGCCTCCCGCATGACATCCCGAGGCGCCTTCAAACCAGTCCACCACTCAAAGGAGCGTGCTCCCTGGGCAACGAGCAACTCAGATCCATCGATCACCTGAAATCTGAACTGCTTGGCGGATACCAGGAATGGAGTTACCCCGTAGACCAAGTCGTAGGCGATCGCCCCTGGCACCGCCTCCGACCACTCAATCGGCAGATTGCTTCCCTGCAACGATGCGGATGTTGCATTCACGACGAGTTCAAAGGCTTTCGATTGCGGCGATTCGACGGGGAGCAAGCCAAACTCATCGGCGAGCGCACGGGCTGATTCAGGGCTGCGGTTCCAGATGCAAACCTCTACCCCTGCATCTCGCAACGCGATGCAAACTGCTCGGGCCGAACCACCTGCTCCCAGAACGAGCGCCCGGCAAATGTTTGCTCCTTTCAAAGACTCCATAAATCCACCCGCGTCCGTATTCGTTGCGGCACGAGTTCGTAGCTCAAGGGTGTTCGTTGCGCCAATTCGCTGGGCAATCGAGTCCGGCTCAGTGGCCCATTCCAGGGCTGACTGTTTGTGAGGCACCGTTACGTTGACACCCCAATAGCCGAGCTCGGCGAGGTGATCCAGCGCTGCTGACACTTCTCCGGTCGGGACATGAATCGCCCTGTACCGGTAGTCCAATCCGAGCGCTTGAAAAACGGCCTGGTGCATGGCCGGGGACTTCGAGTGACTGACCGGATCTCCGATTACGGCAAAGTCGGCGGGCGGAGCATCCCGCCAAGGGTAGGATGCGCTCACGACTTCACTCGGAATGCGTAATACCGTTGGCCGAGGAAATTCCATATCGCAACGATCCCGGCCGCGATCACCTTGGCGACCAGCAGACTTTGATTCGGATGGCCAGGAATGATGTTCGTGAGGGCGCTGGTGATCAGGGTGTTCCAAAGAGCTCCCAAGATCGAGACAGCGTAGAACCGGCGAAGTTGGGCCAACCTCTCAGCCCGACCTTTCACACGGAATGTCCAATTGCGATTCCAGATGAAGGAATTGAACATGGCAATGAACGATGCAAGGCCGCCAAGAATGGGAACTGCCGCCGTCGGGGCATCTTTGGCATAAGAGAACATCGCGGGCAAGGATGTCTGGAGCCATGCGCCCAGGGATTCGCTGATCAGCTTTCCATCCCAAGACAGAATTCGCAAGAAGAGGAACGAGAGCCCGAAGTCGATGATAAATGAAGTGCCACCGACGATGCCAAACTTGATGATCTGGCGAACGAGCTTTCGATCACCAGCCGGCTTGCCTTCTTCGAACGTGTCTCTCGTCTGTTCATCGACCGGGGTCACCAAAGCTTTATAGAGAGTTGACCTCAGCAGTCGCTCGCCCAATCGGCTGATCTTCGTTCCAGCGAACTCCCTTCCTTCCATCTTTTGAACCCAGATGGCATCGATCCCACAGCGGTTCGCACCCAATATGTCCGTGAAGATCTGATCGCCGATCATCAGGCACTCATCTGGCTTTCTCTTGAATTTGATCATGGCCAGACGAAACATCGCCGGGCTTGGCTTGAACTTGTCCCGGACCGTCTCGACATCCAGCCGTGCAGCCAAGCGAGCGAGGCGTTCGGGATTGCGAGTGTTGCTCAAGATGCACAGGTCAAACCCGCGCTGCTTCGCCCGGCGCACCCAATCCTCAACCCCTTGGGGAAATTCTTCTTCGCGCCATTTGACGATCGTGTGATCGACATCCAGGAGGATCAAGCGCTTGCCCTGATTCCAAAGCCCCTCCAGGTCCACTTCGAGGAGTGATCCAACGGCGTGGGCGGGGAGGAACGGGTGGAAAACACTGGAAATCCGTTCGCGATCAAACGAACCGGTGCGAAACCCGCTCATTCGGGGGTCCCTTGCGCGACAGCGCGTCGCCGACGGGCAACGTTGGTCAGGTGTTCCGAATACGTTTCAGCAAACAAGCTCCGGCCGCTCGGTAGGGCCACGTAATAGACGTATTTGTGCTTGGCCGGGTTAAGCGCCGCTTTCACGGACTTGACGGTCGGAGAGCAAATCGGGCCCGGCGGCAGGCCCTTGTGGCGATACAAGTTGAACGGCGAATCCACATTGCGGTAGTCCGCGTAGGTGAGCGGTCGCCATTTTTGAATCCCGTAATTGATTGCCGCATCGATCTGCAATGGCATTCCTATGGCCAGGCGATTCTCAATCACGCCCGCAACAATTGGGCGCTCCTCATCTCTCGCCACTTCCAATTCGACCATCGATGCGATGATGATAGCGCGATGGAGTTCCTTTGGCTTGTTCAGCCCGATCCAAATGCGTTTTTCAAAGTTTTCGAGCTGCCGGTCGATGACCTCAGCTGGCGTCATGAGTGGCGGCAGATCGTATGTGTCGGGATACAGGTAGCCTTCGAGCGATTCTGCTGGCAGAGGAAACGACACGGTCGGTTGGAAGCGATCCGGTTCGCGGACAAGGCTCATGTATTCACTGGCCGTGCCCAATTCTTGCTTAGCCAAAAGATTCGCCGTTCGGGCTGCCCAATTGGTCTCAGGTAGGCGAACCATTCGTCGAATCGGTTTTTGCAATGCATCGATCACATCTTGGAGGGATAGATTGGCACCGAGTTCGTAGGTTCCAGACCTCACGGTCGTCGGAGAACTCTTCAGACGCATGTAGATTTTTGCAGCGAGGGCGCTCCGAATCACCTTGCCTTTCTCAAGCCGATCCATTGCCGACCGTATATGCGTGGATTCGGTAAAGCGCACCAGCCTCAGTTTGTCGCTCGGGTTCAGGGGCTGAATTTGGGTGTACAGCCAATACGCGCCGCCAGCAGCGACGATCAAGACCAGAGCGAATACCCGGAGGATGAACCGCTTAAGCCTTTTCAAGTTCCTCCAGATAGCGCCTCAAGATGATGGACGCAGCTTCACCATCCCGGAGTTTCCGCCGCTGACTTGCCTTCAAGTCCTCTTGCATTAGATTCGATTCTGCTTCAACAGACGAGTATCTTTCATCGATCTCCGCAACTTCGATGCCCTGTTCGCGTAGCAACTCGGCCACCTTCATGCAGATCCGGGCCATCTTGCCTTTCGTACCGTCCTCTTCCAGGGGAACACCAATTACCGCGCGATCCGCGCCTTCATTTGCAAAAGTCGCCGAGATTTTCGCGGCATCTAGCTTCAAGGTGCCAGTTGCAGCCAGCGCTGGGCGCGGTGTGATCACACCAAATTCTGACTCCGCCACGGCAACTCCGATTCGCCGGAAGCCGAAATCGATGCCAAGGACTCTCAATGCCGGAACGCCTCAAGCAACTCGTCGTGGACCTTGCCATTTGAGCTGAGCGCTTCCTTTGAGAGTGGATTCTCACCGCTAAAGTCTGTAAATCTTCCACCGGCTTCTCGGACGATGAGCGACATCGCGGAAATGTCCCAATGCGCGACAATCGGATCGATCATCGCATCCACGCGGCCGGTTGCCACCAAGGCATGACCGTAGGCATCTCCCCAGGTTCGGCAGGCCATGGCCGCATTCTCAACCTTGGAGAATCCTGCTGCCCTGCCAGCCTTTGCCATCGACGACGAGCTTCCGGTGGCAATCAGACTTCGTTCCAACGTCGGACGTTCGCTCACCCGGCAGGGTCGTCCATTCCAATAGGCGCCCTTGCCAAGCTCGGCCGTCACCAATTCATCGAGGGCGGGAAAGTAGCAAACTCCGATTTTTGGTGCTCCATCCTGCTCGAAAGCCAGCAGCGTCGCATAGAGCGGAACACCAGCGATGAAGGACTTTGTGCCATCGATCGGGTCAATCACCCACCGCGCGCTACCTGACCCAGTTTCACCCTCTTCCTCGCCCAAGATGCCGTCTTGCGGATAGATTTCGGCGATTCGCTGCCGCATCAGGCGCTCTGCATCCCGGTCAGCAATGGTAATCGGCGTCTCATCGGGTTTGATGTCAACCGCAGCGCCAGTTTGAAAGTAGGCGAGGGTCGATTTCCCTGCGAGAATCGCCGTTTCGATCGCAAATTGGAGGCGGGGAGACATGCCGCCGGAGTTTACTTGGCGAACTTGCGAAGAACGTTGCGTGGGCCTAATGACCATCCCACTCGGACAGACTCACGCAATACGTATACTAACGATAGAGGCAACAACAACTCCGTCGTCCGAACCGACTGTTGTCACTTAATCAGAGAGTCTCCCTCTCCGAATCTGAGAGAAAAATATGTACCAGGTTCCGCTCCCGAAGGAGTATGCCGACCTCGAACCAGAAGAGGCGGATGCCCGCATTATTGCGGCGAAAGAAAAGTTGGGTGATCGATTGGTGATCCTCGGTCACCATTACCAGCGCGACGAAATCATCAAGCACGCAGATTATCGCGGCGACAGCTACAAGCTGGCCAAAGACGCCAACCGCCATCCCGAAGCCGATTACATCGTGTTTTGTGGAGTGCACTTTATGGCCGAAAGCGCGGACATTTTGACTCCAGATAACCAGATCGTGATTTTGCCGAACCTGGCTGCGGGCTGCTCAATGGCCGATATGGCGAACCTGTTCCAAGTTCGAAAGTGCTGGTCCGAACTGGAGCGTGTACTCGGCAAAGACATGAGCGTCGTCCCGGTCACCTACATCAACTCGGCTGCCAACCTAAAGGCGTTTGTTGGTGAGCATGGAGGAACGGTTTGCACTTCGACCAATGCTCCAACGGCCGTCGAATGGGCCTTGGAGCAAGGCGAAAAGGTGCTGTTCTTTCCTGACCAGCACCTAGGGCGCAATACCGGCGCCAAGCTTGGATACGATCCCGACGTGGACATGGTGGTCTGGGATCCCTTCAAGCCGCTGGGTGGCAACACTGAAGAGAGCCTGCGCCGGTCCAAGTTCCTCCTCTGGAAGGGGCACTGCTCCGTCCACAAGCGGTTCACGGTAGACCAGATCGAGCAGGCTCGTCGGGACTTTCCGGGAATCAACGTGCTGGTTCACCCCGAATGTACGATCGAAGTTGTCCGCGCATCTGACTTCAATGGGTCAACCGAATTTATCATCAAGACGGTCGAAGCGGCTGAGCCTGGTTCCAAGTGGGCCATCGGAACTGAGATCAACCTAGTCAACCGGCTCGCTTCCGAACATCCGGACAAGACAGTCTTTTGCCTGGACCCACAAATCTGTCCCTGTTCCACGATGTATCGGATTCATCCGAGTTTCCTGTGTTGGGTCCTGGAGAACTTGGCTCAAGGCACGGTGGTGAATCAAGTCAAAGTCCCCGAAGCAGTGGCACACTGGGCGAAAGTATCACTCACGCGAATGCTGACGGTTTGCGCCTAGCTCAACTTTCCACTTGGGCCACCACGAATGGATCGTGGCTGTACGAAACACGTCGCTCGAGGCGGTTGGGAACCAATGCGATCTCGAGTGCCCGGTAAAGGTCGCCGACCAGGTGGACCTCAACTTCCGCAAGTATGTTCGCTGGCAGTTCCTCGAGATCCGAAGCATTTTCTGCTGGAATGATCACCGCCTTCATTCCTGAACGGTGGGCAGCCAAGACCTTGTCCCGGATTCCGCCTACAGCCAAGACTTTGCCCCGGAGCGTGATCTCGCCGGTCATGGCGACATCGTTGCGTACCGATCGGCCAGCTGCCGCTGACGCCAGGGCCACTCCAATCGTCATCCCTGCACTGGGACCATCCTTGGGGATGGCACCCTGGGGTACATGCACATGAACGTCGAACTTGAAGGATCGGCCGATGCCGAGCGCTTCACTGTTCGCACGCACAAACGTAAGCGCGGCCAGGGCAGATTCCTTCATGACATCGCCCAGATTTCCGGTCAAGCTCAGGTCTGGCCTCGGACCATGCGGATCCATCAGGCTCACCTCGATTGAGATGACATCGCCGCCGTATTCGCCAACTACGAGGCCGGTTGCCGCTCCGACGCAGTCTTCGGCCAAGTGCCGTTTTCGACGGAACTTCGGTTGGCCCAAGAATTCAGCAAGCCGAACTTCGTCGACCTCGATCCTCTTGCCTTCTCCTTCGGCAACCTGACGCGCAACCTTTCGGCAGACTGCAGAAATGGTTCGCTCCAGATTCCGCACTCCGGCTTCTCGCGTGAAGTC